>DASVWD010000259.1 GCA_036389795.1 Longimicrobium sp. | reverse complement strand
GCCCGCGCAGGTGCCGCAGGCCGTGTACATCAGCGAGGGCCCGTCTTCGGCGCCTCGCACCGTCCCCCGTAGCGGCCCCGCGTCCGCGGTGGTGGGGAACGACTCCACCGCCAGCTCGTCGAGCCTCAGCCTGAGCTTGGTCATCGATGCCTCCTCTGGTCGGACATGGACGCGGGGCCGCGGTGCGTTCACGCCGCGCGCCGCCGTGCCGGTCTCACACGCACGGGTCGTCGCCCGTGATCACCACGGGGCAGGTGCACTGGGGCGGGGCGCCGCTGCCGCACGAGGTGAAGCAGGTGGCGCCCTCGCACGTCTCGCCCTCGCAGCTGCCGCAGTCGGTGCGGTTGAAGCTCTCGAACATGGCTCCCCGCACCGTCCCCCGCGGCGGCTCCTCGGCCGCCGTGGTGGGGAACGACTCCACCGACAGCTCGTCGAGATTCAACTTCAGCTTGACCATTCCGACCTCCCCTGGTTGGCGGGTTCATGGAAGACGTGAAACCGCCGCGGCGCGAGGGTGCGCGCCACGGCGGTCGGGACTGCCTCATCCGGCAGGAGCGGTCGGACGACAGACGGCCGGACGACACCGGCCGCGGGTCGCCGGCAGGCCACACGCGGGATCCGCACTCATTCCGACGATTTCGGATGAGCGCCGCGGCCGCCCGGACCCGGGGCCCCGGACGTGCGGATGTGCTGCGAAAATGCGCGGTGTGTACATCCTTCTCCGCTCCTGGACTGGTCAGATGTCTCTAATTGTGCAGCACAGATTCGGCCGCCGCAAGTACCACACCCCGCGCCGGGTGACGGGACCGCCGCGGGTGCGCCCCGCGCCGGGGATGGCTGCGTGTGCCCGGCATGGCCCTCGTGGTCCCGCGCCGCCGCGGAAGCTCGCGGGATGCGCGAACGTCTTCCGCACCGGACCCGGGCCGCGGTGACGGATCTCGCGGGCGGGAAATGAGTTGCGCGGGGGGACGGGGGTGCCTATGCTACGCGACCGGCCGCGCCGCGGCGGCAGGGAGTGGAGACGAGCCCCGGGGGAGGCGAGTTGGCGAAGGCCAGGATCAGGTACCAGGAGACGCCGAACCCGAACGCGGGGAAGTTCACCGTCGGCCGCACGCTGGTGGAGGGCCGGCGCGGCCTGACCTTCGACACGGCCGAGGCGGCGCGCGGCAACCCGGTTGCCGAGCGGCTCCTGGCCGAGCCGGGCGTGCGCTCCGTCTTCATCGTCGCCGATTTCGTGACCGTCACCCGCGACCCGGCCGCCTCCTGGGCGGACCTGGCCCCGCGCGTGCAGGCCGCGCTGCGGGAAGTCCTTTGACCGGCTGAACGGCTGAACGGCAGGGAACAGGGGACAGGGTACAGGGGACAGCAGGCGGTTCCGTCGGCGGGACCATGCTTCCCGCGCCGGACCCGGCGTCCGCGCGGAACCAGCCCGCGCAGGCGGGCTTCTCGCCCGTTGTCGCCGCGGATTATGCCGATTGACGATCTGCTTCGGTATTCGCGATCGAAGTTCCCGTAGGGGCGAGGCATGCCTCGCCCGGATGGCCGAAGGCCATCACGCGGCGGCATGTAGAGCCCGCTTCGACGAGCTTTGGTGTTGCGACAGGCAGCGGGCGAGGCATGCCTCGCCCCTACGAGCCCGATTACCGGATCGGATTCTCAACCGGCATCATCTGCCTCCGGATCTTTGGATCAGGGCCCGACAAGTACGCACTTCGCACTTCGCACTCAGCACTCAGGACCGATCATGGCCACCGCACTCGCCGAAGTCTTCGCCGACGACCCGATTCCCGCGCCGGACGACGTCCACCGCGCCCGCCGCGAGCGCTTCCTGGAGGGGATCGGCGCCGGGGTGGCGATCCTCTGCTCGGCCCCCGAGCTGATCCGCTCGCGCGACACCGAGATCAAGTACCGCCAGGACAGCGACCTCTTCTACCTCACCGGCTTCGCCGAGCCCGCGGTGGCCGTGCTCACCCCGCACGACCCCGAGCACCGCTTCACCCTGTTCGTGCGCCCGCGCGACCCCGACCGCGAGCAGTGGGACGGCCCCCGCGCCGGGGTGGAGGGCGCGCGCGAGCGCTTCGGCGCCGACGCCGCCTACCCGCTGGCCGAGCTCGACGAGCGGCTCAAGGCGCTGGTGGAGCCCGCCGACGCGCTCTGGTACGCGCTGGGCTCCAGCGACGACATGGACCGCCGCGTGGTGGCGCTCCTGCGCGAGTTCCGCCTGAAGCGCGCCCGCTCGGGGAAGGGCTTCGGCGACGTGCGCGACCCGGCCGGCGTGCTGGACCCCATGCGCGTGATCAAGGAGCCGGGCGAGGTCGAGCTGGTCCGCCGCGCCGCGCGCCTCTCCGCGCGGGGGCACCTGGCCGCGCTCGCCGCCGCGCGCCCCGGCGTGGGCGAGTGGGAGCTGGAGGCGCTCATCGACTCCACCTTCCGCGCCGCGGGCCCCGACAGCGGGCCGGCGTACGACACCATCGTGGGCTCGGGCGCCAACGCCACCGTGCTGCACTACGTGGCCAACGAGCGCCGCGCCCGCGCGGGCGAGCTGGTGCTGGTGGACGCCGGCGCCCAGGTAGGGCTCTACTGCGGCGACATCACCCGCACCTTCCCCGTCTCGGGCCGCTTCACCGCCCCCCAGCGCGCCGTCTACGACGTGGTGCTGGCCGCGCTGGAGGCGGCGATCGCCGCCATCCGCCCCGGCGCGCCGTTCTCCGACGGGCACGAGGCCGCGCGGCGCGTGCTGGTGCAGGGGATGGTGGACCTGGGGCTCCTGTCGGGCGAGGTGGACGAGCTGATCGAGAGCGAGGCGTTCAAGCGCTTCTTCATGCACCAGACCTCGCACTACCTGGGGCTCGACGTGCACGACGCCGGCGACTACCGCGCCCGCGGCGGCGACTGGCTCCCCCTGCGCCCGGGGATGGTGCTCACCGTGGAGCCCGGCCTCTACGTCGCCGCCGACGCCGAGGACGTCCCCGACGAGCTGCGCGGCATCGGCATCCGCATCGAGGACAACGTGCTGGTGACGGAAGACGGCTGCGAGATCCTCACCCGCGACGTCCCCGTGGAGGCCGGGGCGATCGAGCGCCTGGTGGGCGGCGGCGGCCCGCACGCGGTCGACTGACAGTGCGAAGTGCGAGGTGCGAAGTGCGAAGTGCGACGGCATCCGGCGACGTTTCGCACTTAGCACTTCGCACTCAGCACTTCGCACTGCGGTTCCGGGCGTGTCCCTCCGCTGCGCTCCGGGCCGGGCTGCGCGCGCGGTAGGGCACGATACCACCGTGCCCAACCGCGCCGGGACGCCGCCGCCACGATACCCCTGTGGCGGCGGCGTCCCGGCCCTGTCGGGCGCGCATCCCTCACGCGTAGTCCGGTCGCTGAAGTCCGTCCGACGCGCGGGCCCGTCCCCGTGCCGAAGCCGTAAAGTCCACCCTCTCCCGAAGTTGGGAGAGGGTTGCCGCTCTAAGGCGGCGGGTGAGGGCCCCCGCGGCGGCGCCGGGGTGCATCGACGCGCAGCCGAGCCGACCCTCCGCTCCGCCGGCTCAGCAGTCGAACTTGGTGCGGCACGAGAAGGTGGCCGCCACCGTCCCGCACTGGTAGATGGACGACGGGCAGGTGCAGGTGCTCCGGCCGGTGCACCCCGGCATGAACGCCTCGACGGTCCCTCCCTCGCCCTGCTTCGGCTCCAGCGTCGCGAACGAGTCCACCGCCAGCTCGTCGAGCTTCAGGCCCAGCTTCTTCATCTCGTCCTCCTCTTTCGCAGGGGTGAACGCCCGCGCCCCTCAGAGCCCGCCGCAGGATTGGGTCGGGCGAAGCGTGCCGCAGGCGTACAGCGAGGTGGGGCACTTGCACGTGTCGAACATGGTGCACCGCGCGTGGCCCTCCACGGTTCCCTGCGCCTGCTCCGTCTGCGCCGTCTCGAACGAGTCCACCGCCAGCTCGTCGAGGTTCAGGCTCAGCTTCCTCATCGCTTCCTCCCTCCGGTCGCGGGTGACGGCGCTCGCGCGGCTCAGGCCAGGCAGCTGCGGTTGTTCGTGTACTCGCACGAGTAGATGGTGAACGGGCCGGTGCCGCAGTGGTAGTAGGCGGTCGGGCACAGGCACGTCCCCTGGCAGGTGCAGGCGGGCGCGTCCATGTCCTCGTCGTGCGCGCGGACGGTGCCCTTCTCCCCGTCCCCCTTGCTGGTGGCGAACGAGTCGACCGCCAGCGCCTCCAGGTCCAGGCTCAGCTTCTTCCTCATCGCTCCCTCCCGTGTGAAAAGGAGAAGGGCGCGGGACCGTGCGGGCCCGCGCCCTGCCGCCGCCCCGCTCACGAAGTCGGGGGGCAGATCTTGGTGTAGGGGCAGCTCTCGTTCTGCGTGTAGGTGCACGAGTAGTGGGTGTTCACCGGGTTCGTGTTGCACCGGTAGTACGCCGAGGGGCAGTCGCAGCTCGCGGCGCAGGTGCAGTCGAAGTAGTCCCCGGCGCCCGACTCGTCCTCCCGCCCGCGCACCGTCCCGCGCCCTCCGTGGCCGCCCGTGGTCTCGAACGAGGCCACCTGCAGCGCGTCCAGGTCCAGGCTCAGCTTCCTCATCGCTCCCCTCCGGGCTGGAAGGCTCCGCTCACGCCTCGGGCGGCGTGCAGACCTGCGTGTAGTAGCAGCTCAGGTTCTGGGTGTAGTGGCACGAGTAGATGGTGTACGGGCCGGTGCCGCAGTTGTAGTACGCCGTCTTGCACAGGCACGAGTAGGCGCAGGTGCACTTGTCCTCGTACACGGGCGGCGTGGGGACGGGCTCGTCGCTGTCGTTGGCCCGCACGGTGCCTCGCGCGTCGCCTTCCGCGGGGGTGGTGGCGAACGTGTCGACCGCCAGCGCATCCAGGTCCAGGCTCAGCTTCTTCCGCATCGGGTCCTCCTCGGGGTGAAGGTGCGGGGCGCGCTCGATCGCGCGCGGGTCCAAAGTCGGCTTCTTCCCAACGGGCTCCTCACACGCAGTCGGTGCTGCCGCAGCCGGCGTTGGTGTCGTAGCCGCAGCTCTGGTTGTAGCTGTAGTCGCAGGAGTAGATCGTGTGGTAGCCGTCGCCGCAGTAGTAGTAGGCGGTCCTGCACAGGCACGAGGCGAAGCAGGTGCACGCCGCCGCGTTGGCGAGCACCGTCCCGCGCTCCTCCGCGCGCTTCGCCTCGGTGGCGAACGACTCCACCGAGAGCGTCTCCACGTCCAGCGACAGCTTCTTCTCGCTCTTCTTCATCGTTCCGGCGCTCCTTCGGCGCGGTCAGTAGTAGCAGCTGGTGTTGCGCGTGTAGTCGCACGAGATGGCGGTGTAGCGCACGGTGGCGCAGTAGTAGGCCGCGCTGGGGCACGCGCACGACTCCCAGCAGGTGCATGGGGCCGCGGCGTCGTACACCTCGGGCGGCGTGGGCTGGACGTCGTCGAGCTGCCGCGCGCGCACGGTGCCGCGCGCCTCCTCCTGCCGCGGACTGGTCTCGAACGAGTCGACGCGCAGTCCGTCCAGCTCCAGGCTCAGCTTTCTGCGCATGCGGGTCCTCCCGGGCGCGGGGTACGTGAGAGGGGGTGCGGCCCGCGACGGGACCGCACCCCCTCGATGGACGTCTCAGGCCGGAGTACAGGCCTGGTAGGTGTACCAGCAGCTCCCGTTGTGCGTGTAGTCGCAGGAGATCTGCGTGGGCGGCACGTCGGCGCACCAGTACGGCGCGCTGGGGCAGGCGCAGCTGTCCACGCAGGTGCAGGGGGCCTCGCGCGCCTCCACCGTGCCGCGCGGCGCCCGGGCCTCGCCGGTCGTGTCGAACGAATCGACCGCCAGGGCTTCCACGTCGAGGACGAGCTTCCCGCGCATGGTCCCTTCCCGGAGCAGGTGTGTTCAGGCGCTGGCCGGCCTTCGTTTTCCTTTTCAGACAATAATACAGCTAACCCATACCGTGGCGCAACAGGAACCTTCGCGTCGCTTCTCTCTGCTCCGCAGCGACGATGCAGATGTCAGAGATTTTGGAGATTCCCACTACTCTCTAATTTTCATCCGGATCGTCGGGGTAGCGGAACACGAGTGGTTCTCGGCGCCTGGTATCGTCCACTTCAGGCCCTGTGGGGAATAGTAAAATGTGACATGTTCGAGTGCCGGGGAGCCCGGGCCGGGCATCGCGGGGCGTACGCTTCGGTGCGGGAGCCGCCGGAGGTACCGCGGCCCGGCGGAGCGGGGGAGGGGTGCGGAACGGGCACCCCAACGGCCGCGCGCGGACGTGTGTAAGCCGGGTCGAACGCGGCGCCGCGCTCGACTCCGACGAATGAACCGACACACAACTCCTCGAGCTACGGAGGAAGTCATGAAGGCTTCTGTGCTGGTGCTGGCCCTGGCCCTCGCGGCCGTCCCGGCGGCCCTGCGGGCCCAGGGCGGCGGCTGCGCCCGCCACCCGAAGGCGTGCGTGCGCGACCGCGTGGAGGACGTGCGCGACCGCCGCGAAGACCGCCGCGACCGGGCGGAGGACCGGCGCGACCGCGCCGAGGACGTGGCGGACCGCCTGGAGGACCGCTGGGACCGCCGGCACCACGGCGGCTGGCGCGACCAGCGCGAGGACGTGCGCGACGAGCGCGAGGACCTGCGCGACCGCCGCGAGGACCGCCGCGATCGCCGGGAGGACGTCCGCGACCGGCGCGAGGACCGGCGGGACCGGCGCCATCACGGGTGAAGTACGGGAGTACGAGGTACGGGATGAGCGAGGAGCCCCGGGACCGGCGACGGTCCCGGGGCTCACGCTCGTGTTGGATGCCGCTCCGGCTCAGTCGTCTTGGGCGATGCAGGAGACGTCGAACGACGCGCAGGTGTGATAGGTGGCCGGGCAGCCGGGGTAGGGCCAGGTCGGAACCTCGCGCGCCTTCACGGTGCCGCGGGCTTCGGCCAGCGACTCGCCGGTCTCGAACGAAGCCACCGAGAGCTTCTCCACGTCCAGGGTGAGCTTGCGGGTCATGCGCTCCTCCGTGTCGGATTGTGGTCCGCCTCGCTCCGTCCGGCGGGCCCGAACGGGAGGCGATCTGGTGCAATACGTTTGCAGACTATAATAGCGAGATTCGTCCGTCCGGCGCAACCGGCGCCGGGCGGCGGGGGTGGGAGAGCGCTTCTTCGCCGGGGAAATCGTCGTCTCGTGCAAAACGAGCCGCCCCGGCGCTTCTCCGGCGCCGGGGCGGCTTGATCTTCACGGGGCCGGCGCCCGCGTCAGCAGTCCAGCGTGCACTGGAACTGGCACGTCCGGTAGAGCGAGAACGGGCAGACGGCGGGGTCGGTCACGCACAGCTTCGTGGCCTGGTAGCCGGCGACGGTGCCCCCGGGCTCCCCGGCCGGCGGGGAGGTGTCGAAGGTGGCGACGCGCAGGTCGTCCAGGTCCAGCTTCAGCTTCTTCATCGCTTTCTCCGTAATCCAGGGGGGATCGCCCGGGCCGCCTCAACAGACGCCCAGGGTCTGGCAGTGGATCCCGCAGCTCGGCAGCGAGGTCTCGTCGCAGGTGCGCAGCGGCAGGCTCGGCACGGCGGGCGCCGCGTCGAGGGCCGCGGGCGTCGTCTCGAACGCCTCCACCGCGAGCGCGTCGAGGTCCAGGGTCAGCGTCCGCATCGCGGCCTCCTCAGCACTGGATGCCGCAGGTCGGGAACGCCGACCACGGGCACTGCGTCAGCGGCCAGGTGGGGCAGGTGGTGGTCGCCGCGTGCCCGGCGACGGTGCCGCGCGGCTCCTCCGGCGCCGCCGCGGGCGCGAACGAGTCGACGCGCAGGGTGTCGATCTCCAGCTTCAGCTTCTTCATCGTGCACTCCGTGAGGTCGGGGGAAAACGATCGGGCGCCCGGCCGGAGAGCAGGCGACGTGCCGGTCGGGGCATCGTCCGCGAGGAGGGGAGACGGCCGCGCCGCGAGCGGGTGAGCGCCGCTCCACGACCGTCCGCCGGCGGGCGGAGATTGCCAGGCGCGGGTGCCGCCTTCACTCTTCTGGTGCAACGGCGGCCTGAAAACGCGGCGTGCCCCCCGCCGGCACCTCCCCCCGACCGTTTCCGATGACCGATCTCCCGGTGCTGGGCCGTGTCCCGCTCCCCGAGCCGCTGAGCTTCGTCTGCCGCTGCTTCCGCCACGACGGCCGCCGCGCGGTGGCGGTGGGGACGCGGTCCGGGCGGCTGTGGCTGCTGGAAGCCGAGCCCGGACGGTGCGCGGTCGACTTCCATCCGCTGCCGATCGCGCTTCCACGCGGGGCGGACGGCGCGCCGCGGGTGGAGCACCTGTCGGGCTCGCACGCGCTCGACCGGCTGCTGGTGCTGGCCGTGGAAAGCCCGCCGGGGGTGCTGGCCGCGGAAGGCCCGCCGCGGGTGTACGCGCTTCCTTCCGGGGAGCTGGCGGCGGAGCCGGGGCCGATCCCGGGGCGCGCCACGTGCCTGAGCCCCGGCGGGCGCTGGCTGGTGTCGCTGGACCAGGGGGAGGGGTGGACGATGGACCTCGCGTCGTCGCTCCCGCGGTGGAGGGAGACGGGCGAATTCCACCGGATGGAGCGCAAGGACGCCGCGCCGGGAGACGCGGAAGAGCACGTCTACCTCGACCACGTGGACGGCGTGGTGGCGCACCCGTGCGGCGGGGAGCGGGACGGGCTGGAGGAGGACGAGGAGCGGTTCTGGCTGGCGGCGGGGTGCTACGGCTTCGTGCTCACGCACCTGGCGGAGGGCTCGGCGGGGAGGGCGTTCCGCGTGGAGGGGCGGACGCGCGCGTTCGGCGGGCTGGTGTACGACCCCACGGAGCTGGTGCGGCCGCTCGGGGAGCGGCACCTGTTCGTGCGGCACGGCTTCGGCGCCGGGCTGGCGGCGCTGGACCCGGCCACCGGCGAGCGGCACGACTGCCGCACCGGGCCGGAGAGGAACCCGTACGGCTACTTCTCCACCGTGGTCCCGTGCGGCGGGGCGCCGCTCGCCTGGGTGCGCACGCGCGACGGCTGCTACCTGTGGGACCTGGGCGAGCACCTGCTGCACCCGATGCCGGAGGCGCGCCTGGTGCTCGCCCTGTATCCCGACGCGCTCCTCGCGCTGGAGGGCGACGAGCTGGTGTGGCGGGGGCTGGGGGGCAGGGGCGGCTGAAGCCGCGGCAGAATCAGCCTAGCAGGCAGTAAGATGCATGAAAAGCTGCGATTACTAGATGTGCGCGCGCAACCTGCACTCTAGACCCCCGCCGAGAAGCATCCTGCAGCGACAACCAACAGCAGAACAGACAGCAGCCCGCCGGGGACTCCCCGGACGTAGGGAGTTTCAGTCCCAGCTTCAGGGGGGCTTCCAGCCGGGACATTTCAGCAGGCTTCAGCCTGTACAGTGCCGCTTTCAGCGGCCAACAAACCCACCAGCTTTAGCCGGTGCGTAGTTTAGCCCTTGTCTACATCCTAGCATACATTTTGCGTCTCTATATGATAATCTTACGTGTGAGGCGGCGTTCCGCCGCGGCGGCAACTGTGACAGAGGCGCGGAGAGCACCTCTCCTGCTCCGCGGTTGCTTCCACGTTGACACGAACAACGGTTGAGCGCTTCCGCTGCTGCGGCGGTAGCGGTGAAGAAGGCGCTACGAGATGCTTCGCGCGCTGCCGGGCCCCCCATGAGCGCCGGGGTGAAACCGCGCGTTTCTGGCCTTAGCGTCGGGCGTGAAAGCCACGTCCGGGATGTTCCTCACCAGTACCCATGGAGAAGCACATGCAGAAGCTCAAGCTGTGCCTGGACGACCTGCAGGTGGACACTTTCCAGACCACCGCGGCACCGAGAGAGAAGGGGACGGTGTTCGGCGAGCAGTGCACCTGCTACACGCAGTGCACCTGCCCCGGCTGCCCCACCTGCGACGCCAGCTGCAATGGCACCTGCAACGCATCATGCAACGGTACGTGCGATGACACCTGTGGGGCCTCGTGCAACGACACATGTTACGACACCTGCGCGGTCAGCTGTGGGACATGCCGGTTCAGCTGCGACGATATGTATACGTGCGTTAATGGCGTGTACGGCATGTTCTGCTGACTCGCGTGACCGCGCCGCTGATCGGGACGGATGGAGCGCCCCTGTGGGTGTGCGTGCATCCTCCGGAATCGTAAAGTCCATCAACGTGATGTGTGCAGTGCGGTTCCGAGCACTCTAGACGGACGATGGGCGGCTCGCGGTTACACACCTGCAGGCCGCACACGTTAGAATGCGTCCGGCCTCGCTTCGTCCACCCGAACCAGGGACGCGTGACGCAATTGGCACTCCCGCTCGTATCGGCCGTTCTGGCGTTTGTTGCGGGGCTGCTCTTCGGGTTGCGGGTCGAATGGGTCACAGGCGGCATCGCCCTCGCGGCGGTGCCGCTTCTGCTTGCGCCGTGGGCGTACCGGTGGTGGATCGGCCAGCCAATCCGCGGGGACGTTGACCTTCCGACGCTGCAGGACGCCGTAGCGGCCTTGGAGGCCGATCCGGCACCCCTGTCGCAGCCGCCCGCGCCGGTCCGGCACCTGCGTTCGGTGGCGTGATTCGCGAATGGACAGCAGCAACCGACAGCACGCCCAACGAACAGCGGCAAAACCCTTGCAGGACAGGCACTTGGCTGCGGATGGGCTGAAGCCGCGGCGCCGCGGCAACAACGGCAGAAAGCCTCGCAAACCCCGCGAGGCTTCAACCGCGTCCGGGGCGGGCTCGGGGGTCGATGGGCGAGCGTTCGTGCGGGGGCGAGGCGGGGGCGGTCGAGGCAGGCCTCGCCCCTGCGTGGTTCCGTCGCTTCGGGTCGAAGTCGCGTGAGAGATGCGCGCCCGGAGGGCCGGGACGCCGCCGCCACGGGGGTATCGTGGCGGCGGTGGCCCGGCGCGGTTGGGCACGGTCGTATCGTGCCCTACCGCGCGCGCAGCCCGGCCCGGAGCGCAGCGGAGGGACACGCCCCCAACCCGCGGTTGCGGTTCGCAGTTCGCCAGGCTCGACATCCTCCACCCCTTGCGGAACCGCGCGCTCCGCGTAGATTCCCACCTGCACGCCGCGAACGCGTGCCGAGGATGGATTTGCGACCGCTTGCGACCTCGTTAAAAAAACGCTAAAGAGTCGGGATCGCCCGGAGCCCCGAGCACACCCGGGCCTTTCATCCCCGCACTCGCCGAGTCGCGGGGCTTTTCGTTTATCGCACGGCCGCACGCATGACCGACGTACGCTCGCCCTACCTCGACGCGCTCGCCGAGCGCGTGATCGTCTTCGACGGCGCGATGGGCACCTCCATCCAGCGCTACAACCTCTCCGCGTCGGACTTCGGCGGGGAGCGGCTGGAGGGGTGCAACGACTACCTGGTGATCTCCAAGCCCGAGGTCATCGAGGAGATCCACGCCGGCTACATGGAGGCCGGCTGCGACGTGCTGGAGACCGACACCTTCCGCTCCAACCGCATCACGCTGGGCGAGTACGGCCTCCAGGACCAGGTGCGCGAGATCAACGTGGCCGCCGCGCGCCTGGCCCGCGGCGTCGCCGACCGCTTCGCCGCGCGGGACGGGCGGCCGCGCTTCGTCGCCGGCTCCATCGGCCCCTCCGGCTTCCTTCCCTCCGCGAGCGACCCGACGCTCGGCAACGTCACCTTCGCCGAGCTGGTGCCGGTGTTCGCGGAGCAGGCGCGCGCGCTGGTGGAGGGCGGGGTGGACGTGCTGCTGGTCGAGACCTCGCAGGACATCCTGGAGGTGAAGGCGGCGGTCTTCGGCTGCCGCGAGGCGATCCGCGAGGCCGGCCGCCCCGTCGCGCTCCAGGTGCAGGTGACGCTCGACACCTCGGGGCGCATGCTGCTGGGCACCGACATCGGCGCGGCGATGGTCACGCTGGAGTCGCTGCACGTGGACGTGCTGGGGCTCAACTGCTCCACCGGCCCCGAGCACATGCGCCAGGCGATCCGCTACCTGGGGGAGAACAGCCGGCTGCCGATCTCGTGCATCCCCAACGCCGGCATCCCGCACAACGAGGGCGGCTGCGCGGTCTACCCGCTCCAGTCCACGCCCTTCGCCGACCAGATGGAGGAGTTCGTCCGCGAGTTCGGCGTCTCCGTGGTGGGCGGGTGCTGCGGGACCGGCGCGGAGCACATCCGCGAGCTGGTCGGCCGCGTGGCTGGGCTCAGGCCCAAGGAGCGCGCGGTGACGTACGTGCCCCGCCTCTCCTCGGCGATCCGCGCCAACGAGCTGGTGCAGGAGCCGCGGCCCACGATGATCGGCGAGCGGGTGAACGCGCAGGGGAGCCGCAAGGTCAAGCGCTTCCTGCTGGCCGACGACTACGACGGCGTCCTCGAGGTCGCCCGCGAGCAGACGGAGAGCGGCGCGCACGTGCTGGACGTGTGCGTGGCGCTCACCGAGCGGCAGGACGAGGGCGCGCAGATGCGCACCGTGGTCAAGCTCCTCTCGCAGGGGGTGGACGCGCCGCTCTGCATCGACTCCACCGAGGCCGACGTGATCCGCCTGGCGCTGGAGCAGTCGCCGGGGCGCGCCATCGTCAACTCCATCAACCTGGAGAACGGGCGCGAGCGCATCGACGCCGTCCTCCCGCACGTGGCCGCCCACGGCGCCGCGGTCGTCGCGCTGACGATCGACAGGGAGCTGGGCGGGATGTGCAAGACGGCCGACACCAAGCTGGAGGCGGCCCGGAAGATCTACGACATCGCCACGCGCGAGTACGGCCTGGCGCCCGACGCGCTGATCTTCGACGCGCTCACCTTCACCCTGTCGACGGGCGAGGAGGAGTGGCGCCGGTCGGCGGTGGAGACGATCGAGGGGATCCGGGCGATCAAGCGCGAGCTCCCCGGCGTGCTGACGACGCTGGGCGTCTCCAACGTCTCGTTCGGGCTGCAGCCGCACGCGCGCGCGGTGCTGAACTCCGTGTTCCTGCACCACTGCGTGGAGGCGGGGCTCGACACGGCCATCATCAACCCGGCGCACGTCAAGCCGTACTTCGAGATCGCGGCCGAGGAGCGCAGGCTCGCCGACGACCTGATCTTCGACCGGAGGACGCCCGAGCACGACCCGCTGGCCGCCTACATCGCCCACTTCGAGAACGCCGAGGTCGACACCGGCGCGCAGGCGGACCCGACGGCGGAGATGACGCCCGAGGCGGCGCTGCACTGGAAGATCCTGCACCGCAAAAAGGACGGGGTGGAGGAGCTGATCGACGCGGCGGTGGAGAAGCTGGGCGCCGTCCCCGTGCTGAACGACGTGCTGCTGCCGGCCATGAAGGAGGTGGGCGACAAGTTCGGCGCGGGCGAGCTGATCCTCCCCTTCGTGCTGCAGAGCGCGGAGGTGATGAAGAAGTCCGTGGCGCGGCTGGAGAACTACCTGGAGAAGACCGAGGGGCAGACCAAGGGGAAGGTCGTCCTGGCCACCGTCTACGGCGACGTGCACGACATCGGCAAGAGCCTGGTGAACACCATCCTCACCAACAACGGCTACACGGTGTTCGACCTGGGGAAGCAGGTGCCGATCAACACCATCCTGGAGAAGGCCGAGGAGGTGGAGGCGGACGCCATCGGCCTCTCGGCGCTGCTGGTGTCGACCTCGAAGCAGATGCCGCTCTGCGCGCAGGAGCTGCACCGGCGCGGGAAGCGCTGGCCGCTGCTGGTGGGCGGCGCGGCGATCAACCCCAGCTTCGTGCGCGCGGCGGCGATGGTGGAGGAGGGCGTCCCCTACCCGGCGGGGATGTTCTACTGCAAGGACGCCTTCGAGGGCCTGGCGGTGATGGACCGGCTGATGGACCCC
This sequence comes from Longimicrobium sp., assembly GCA_036389795.1. NCBI lineage: Bacteria > Pseudomonadati > Gemmatimonadota > Longimicrobiia > Longimicrobiales > Longimicrobiaceae > Longimicrobium > Longimicrobium sp. Next base: position 17,340 of record DASVWD010000259.1, on the reverse strand, counting down.
GCGCGCGGCGAGTTCGTGGAGGAGCACAACCGGGCGATGCTGCGCCGGAGCGAGGAGTACGCCCAGGCGAAGGGGCGGGCGAAGGACCTGCGCCCGGCGTCGCGCGCAGGGTCCACCGTCCCCGAGGCCGACGTCCCCGCGCCGCCGTTCTGGGGGTGGAAGGTGCTGGACGGCATCCCCGTGGACGACGTGGTGGAGTGCATCGACCGCAACACGCTGTACCGGATGCAGTGGGGCGCGAGGAACCTCAAGGGCGAGGAGTGGGAGCGCCTGGTGCGCGAGGACTTCGAGCCGCGGCTCAGGCGCTACACGCTGGAGGCCCGCACGCAGGGGTGGCTGCGCCCGCGCGCCGTCTACGGCTACTTCCCCGCCGCGCGCGAGGGCGACGAGGTGGTGGTGTTCGACCCGGCCGAGCGCACGAAGGAGATCGGGCGCTTCCGCTTCCCGCGCCAGGAGGACCGGGAGCGGCTGTGCCTGGCCGACTACTTCCGCGAGGCGAACGGCGCCGGGCCGCAGGACGTGATCGCGCTGCAGGTGGTGACCAGCGGCGACCGCGCGGCCGAGTTCGTGGCGCGCCGCAACCGCGAGGGCGACTACACGGAAGGGTACTACCTGCACGGCTTCAGCGTGCAGGCGGCGGAGGGGACGGCCGAGTACGTGAACCGCCGCGTGCGGAGCGAGCTGGGGATCGGCGAGCCGCGGGGGCTGCGCTACTCGTGGGGCTACCCGGCGTGCCCCGACATCGAGCAGCACGAGGTGCTCTTCCGCATCCTCCCGGTGAAGGAGACGATCGGGGTGGACCTGACCAGCGCGTGGCAGCTGGACCCCGAGCAGTCCACCGCCGCGCTGGTGGTGCACCACCCGGCGGCGAAGTACTTCTCGGCCAGCTGAGGACAGGCGTCGCCGGGATCGCTGGGGGGGTGCCGGGGGTTGCCGGGGCGGCTGAAGCCGCGGCAACAACGGCAGGAAGCCTCGCAAACCGCGCGAGGCTGAGGGGCTGCCATCGGCGCGTGCGGTCGGGATCCGGCGCAGGGGAAGGGGCGGAGCGGGACAGTCCGGCAGAGTTCGTGCAAGGGCGGGGCGCGTTCGCAGTCGGTCCCGGGACATGCAGCCGCGCCGCGCGCGAGGAGGAGCCGATCGCCAGACCATCCGATCCCGTCGACCGGGCGCTGCGCACCCACCGGGCGCGCTCGCGCATGGTGAGCGCGGCGATCATCGCCGTGGGGCTGATCGTGGTGCTCGCGCTGATGTTCTCGCCCGGCCGCCGCAGGCAGCGCGCGGCGGAGAAGCTGGCGGTCGGCGACGACTCGGCCGTGGTGCTCAGGCGCCTGGGGGCGGGCCCCACGCGCTGCCCGGCGGGGCGGCTGGACCACCTCGCCGAGCGCTTCCCCGGCGGCACGCCGCGTCCCACGCGCGAGTCCGTGCTGGAGCAGATGCGCCAGCAGACGTCCGCGCGCTGGATCTACCCCGGCCGCCGGGGCTGCACCCCCGCGGGCGGCGACGCCGAGGTCGGCCTCGGCCGCGACGGGAAGGTGCTGTGGGTGGTCCCCGCCACGGGCCGCGTCCCGCTCGTCTATCCCGACACGCTGGCGAGCTGAACGGAAGTCCTTAGTCCCGAGTCCTTAGTGCTCGGTTGTTCGGTGCCCGGGTCGTTCCTGGGCACTGGGCACTGGGCACTGGGCACTGGGCACCAAGACACTAAGGACTAAGCACTTAGCACTCAGGACTTCCCGTGCCCGACTTCCGCCGACTGATCGAAGACGGCCGCCCGCACCTGTTCGACGGTGCGATGGGGACGATGCTCTACTCCAAGGGCGTCTACATCAACCGCTGCTACGACGAGCTGAGCGTAAGCCAGCCCGACCTGGTGCGCGACGTCCACAAGGCGTACGTGAAGGCCGGGGCCGAGGTGCTGGAGACCAACAGCTACGGCGCCAACCGCGTGAAGCTGGCCCGCCACGGGCTGGAAGACCGGGTGGAGGAGCTGAACCTGGCCGCCGCGCGCGTCGCCCGCTCGGCCGCGGGCGAGCGGGTGTGCGTGGCGGGGGCGATCGGGCCGCTGGGGGTGCGCATCGAGCCGTACGGGCCCACCTCCACGGCCGAGGCGCGCGCCGTCTTCCGCGAGCAGGCGGCGGCGCTGGCGGCGGGCGGCGTCGACCTCTTCGTGCTGGAGACCTTCGCCGACCTCGAGGAGATCCTGCAGGCGCTCCTGGCCGTGCGCGACGCCGCCCCGGAGCTTCCCGTGGTGGCGCAGATGGTGATCCGCGAGGACGGCCGCACGCCGTTCGGCACCGAGGCCGCCGTGCTCGCCGAGCGGCTCACCGAGGCGGGCGCCGACGTGGTGGGGCTCAACTGCAGCGTGGGCCCCAGCGCCATGCTGGCCGCGGCCGACCGGCTGCTCCCGGCCACGGACCGGCCGATCTCCATGCAGCCCAACGCCGGGCTCCCGCGCGACGTGGACGGGCGCACCATCTACATGGCCAGCCCCGAGTACATGGCCACCTACGCGGCGCGCATGATCCGCAAGGGCGTGCGCTTCGTGGGCGGCTGCTGCGGCACCACCCCCGAGCACGTGGCGCGGATGGCGGGGGCGCTCCGCATGCTCTCGCACACGCACGCGCCGCGCGTGGAGGTGGAGGAGCACGAGCCCGGGGCTGCGGCCGTGCAGCCGGTGCCGCTGGCCGAGCGCTCCCACTGGGGCGCCAGGCTCGCGGCCGGCGAGTTCCTCACCACCGTCGAGATCGTCCCCCCGCGCGGGGTGAACCCCGAAGCGATGCTGGAGGGGGTGCGCCTCCTCAAGGCGGCCGGCGTCGACGGGGTCAACGTCCCCGACGGGCCGCGGGCGCAGTCGCGGATGGGCGCGCTGGCCACGGCGCTCCTGGTGCAGCAGCGGGTGGGGATCGAGCCGGTGATCCACTACTGCTGCCGCGACCGCAACCTGCTGGGGATGCTCTCGGACCTCCTGGGGGCGCAGGCGCTGGGACTGAGGAACTTCCTCTTCATCACCGGCGACCCGCCCAAGATGGGGCCGTACCCGGACGCCACGGCGGTCTTCGACATCGACGCGATCGGGCTCACCAACCTGGCGGCGCGGCTGAACCGCGGCCTGGACCCCGGCGGCAACGTGCTGGGCCAGCCCACCAGCTTCGTGATCGGGGTGGGGGTGAACCCCGGCGCGGAGGACTTCGAGTACGAGATGCGGCGCTTCTTCTGGAAGGTGGACGCGGGCGCCGAGTACGCCATCACCCAGCCGGTGTTCGACCTGCGCCAGCTCGAGCGCTTCGTGCGCCACATCGAGCGCGAGGGGCTGAAGATCCCGGTGATCGCGGGGATCTGGCCACTGGTGTCGGCGCGCAACGCCGAGTTCCTGGCCAACGAGGTGCCGGGCGTGGTGGTCCCCGACGCGGTGCTGGAGCGCATGCGCCGCGCGAGCGCCGAGGGGAAGGAGCAGGGCACCCTGGAAGGCACCGCCATCGCCCGCGAGATGCTGCGCGACGCCATGGGGATGATCCAGGGCGTGCAGGTCTCCGCCCCCTTCGGCAAGGTGCCGCTGGCGCTCAAGGTGTTCGAGGTGCTCCCCGGCTGGGCCCCGCTGGAGGAGGTCGAGGCGGCGGCCGTGGGGGCGTAGCGCAGGCGGCCTGAGGAGCGGAGTCGGCGGTTGGCGGGGGCGCTGGTACTGACCGGCGCCTCTCCTTCCCGGGAGCCGCCGCCCTACGCCAGACCTCCCGAGAAGCCTTCGCTCCGGGCCACCGGGTTCCTGGGGCCGGGCAGAGCAGATAACGGACTACGGCTCGATCAGCAGGTCCACCGGAATCCCCAGCAGGTCGCGCAGTGCGCACATCTGTCTACGTGAGAGCGGGCGCTTGTTCGAGAAGAACTCGGATACCCGGCTCTTCCCGCCCATGGCGTCGCAAATGTCGGCGCGCGTCATCCCGCGCTGCTCCAGCATGAAGTCGACGACGGTCTGCGGGGTGGTCCCCCAGTCCACATCTCCGAGCTGTTCATGCTCGTACTCCTCGATGAGGACGGACAGGAACTCGAGGCGCTCGTACTCCTCGCTCCCCTGCTGCACTTCGGCATCCAGCAGCGCGTCCACCTCGGCCACTGCGGCGTGGAACTCATCCTCGGTCCGCAGCAGGTGCGGCTTGGTGAAGTCCAGTACGGCAGGCATCGTCAGAAAACCCCATGTGCAGGTGACCGTTCTTGCCGGGAGGCCCGTTCCTCCCTGGGGCCGTGGTGTGAGGTTGCTACAGTGCGCCCCTGTCCGTCAGGTCGTCGTATTCCTCATGCGTCACCACGTACCGGATGAACACCTTCTGCATGTCGTACCGCATCGTGACCACGAGCCTGTACTTGTTCCCGCAAATGTTGAACACCGTGACTCGATCCCCGATGAAGCTTGCGCTCCGAAACTGCTCCTTCACTTCCGATGGCTTCTGGTAGGACGCCGCCCGGATGATCGCCCGCCACACCTTCAGGGCTTCTTCTGCATCGGGGTGCTCCCTCCAGAACGCGGTAAGCCGGGATTCGGTGATGATCCGCATGTCCACTCCCTTCCCATCCCCACCCATGAGGAACGCGCGCGTCTGTTCCCATTTTGGTAACTTCAGGATCGTTTGTCAAGGGTATTGTTACCGGATTGGGAACCACTAGAGCGGCGGGGAATGACGTGAGCCCCCGCGCACCGTGAGAGGTGGCGGGGGCTCGGTGGTCTACTTCCGCATGAGCCGGACGTAGTACTTCGCGTAGAAGCCGGGGTGGCGAGCGGCCCAGGAAGTCGGAGGCAGCGTGGCGTCGCGCCGCGGGTAGTCGCCGAACCAGAACTTCCCGTCCTTGTCCATGCACCAGACGTTGCTCACCTCTCGCAGCACCGGGAGCACGTCCAGGTCCCGGCAGCGGAGCGCCTGCCTCGTCTTCCGGCGCAGCTTCCGATTCGCCAGCCGCTTGTCCTGCTTCTCGCTGCGCGCGGTGGTGATGCCCGTGATGGGCGTCTTCTTCCTGCTTCTGCTCAATGCGCACCTCCGGATAGGGTTGAATCCCTATCCGAAGGGGAGCCTCCAGCGCAGCAGCGTGGTCATGCGTCTCCAGGGTCAGCCAGTGCCGTCCGGTCCGGCAGGTTGATACTACGGCGCGATGATCCACCGAGCAATTCCCGGATTCCACGAGGATCGTGGAACCGCTTCAGGACGAGCTCCGTGGGTCGGCGGCCACCAGGCGCTCGGCGGCGGCCCGTGCGCCGTCGGTGCGCACCGCGGTGGCGATGGACCGGGCGCGGGCGGCCACGTCGGGGTGGAGGGCGTGCCCGAGCGCGCTCGCCAGCGAGTCGGCGGTCGGTGCGCCGGGCGTGTGCGCGGTCCCGATGCCGAGGTGGTCGACTCGTCGCGCGAAGTAGTGCTGGTCGTAGTGCTGCGGGATGACGACCTGGGGCGCGCCGGCCCGCGCGGCCGCGGTGGTGGTGCCCGCGCCGCCGTGGTGGACGACGGCCGCGACCCGCCTGAACAGCGCCTGCTGGTTGACCTCGCCGATGGCCAGGCAGTCGGGCTCGTCGTCCACCGGCGACAGGTCGGCCCACCCGCGCAGCACGATCGCGCGGCGCCCGAGCGCGCGGGCGGACTCGATCATCGCCCGGCTGAGGCCTTCCGGCGCGCGGATGCTGCCGAAGCCGAAGTAGACGGGCGGCTCGCCGGCGTCGAGGAACGCCTCCAGCTCGCGGGAGAGCGGACGCTCGTCCGGCAGGATCCAGGCGCCGGTCTGGAGCACGGCCCGGTCCGCGGGATCGGGCCAGGGCGCCAGCGTCGGGTCGGCGGCCAGCCAGGGCCGGCCGGTCAGGACGTGGCCGCGCACGTCGCCGACCGGGGCCAGGCCGAGCGATGCCCGGTGCGGGTCGAGCAGGGGGCCCCACGTGTCGTTCCAGCGCCGCGCGTCCTGCGCCCAGAGCTCGCGGTAGTCGGCCGCCGCGGGCGCCGGCGCGTCTCCCAGCGTGGCCAGCACGGGCGGCGCGTGGTGCGGCGACGGCAGCACCGCCGGGCAGTAGGCGGCGAAGACGTACGGGACGCCCATCCGTTCCGCGATGGAGGGAGCGGCGATCTGCAGGGCGGTCGCTCCCACGATCACGTCGCAGCCCTCGGCCGCCGCCGCGATCGTCTCGAACTGCGTCGCGACCGTGCCTTCCATCATCCGACGCCGCTGCTCGGGCGTGGGCAGGGTTGCCGATGGGTTGGCTCTCCCGGTCGAGCGCAGCTCGGGACCGATGGGCGTGACGGACATCCCCAGGCCCTCGATCCAGTCGCGGAAGTCGGGCGGCACGCACAGGCGGACCTCCTGGCCGAGCGCCCTCAGCTCCAGCGCCAGCGCCACCAGCGGCTGGACATCGCCCCGCGACCCGATCGTCGACAGCAGCACGCGCATCAGACCCCCTTCGATCCAGAGAATGCCGTCGACGACCGCGGTGGTCCCGGGCCGGACGGCCGAGCCGGCTGCCGGAAGGTGCGCGGCTACCCGCGCGGCATGAAGTGGCGGAGGATGTAGTCGCGCTCGGGGACGGCGCGGCGGGCGAACTCGGCCAGGAGCGGGGCGGCGTCGTAGGGGACGGCGTGGAAGGCGAGCGTGCCGCCAGCGCCGGGGCGGGTCTCCAGCACGGCGAAGCGGGCCAGCGGCTCCCCGTGGCACCCGAGCGAGCCGGGGTTCACGTAGCGGGCCGCGCCGGTGACGTCGGAGAACGGGTGGTGGTGGCCGTAGAAGACGAGGTCGGCGCCCGTGGGGCCGAACAGCGCGTCGGCGTCGCTCCCCGTCGCCAGCTCCCGCAGCGGCTGCAGTCTGCCGTCGTGCATCGGGTAGTGGAGGAAGCGCACCCGCACGCCGTCCAGTTCCTCGTCCAGCACGTACGGCCACGCCGCCACCGCCTCGCGGAGCGCCGGATCGAGCTGCGCGTGCACCCAGCGGATGTGCTCGAACTCGCCGGGGCTCATCCACGCGGGCGGCTCGGGGAGGCCGGCGGCGAACCACTCGTCGTGGTTGCCCATCACCAGCCGCATCCCCGGCTCGCCGAGCAGCGCGTCGAGCACCTCCGCCGGCTGCGGCCCGATGCCGATGGCGTCGCCCGTGTGGTAGACCGCGTCCACGCCGATGCGCCGGATCTCGGCGAGCGCGGCCCGGAGCGCCTGCAGGTTGGCGTGCGCGTCGGTGATCACGGCGATGCGCATGGGCGGAACGGACGGGGTCGGGGAGGACGGCGGCGGGCCGAGCACCGCAAGATTCGGAGCGGGGGCCCCTCCGGCGCCGCTGCCGCGTCGCCACCTCCCCCGTGCCGGGGGAGGTGGCAGGTCGAGATCGGTGCGCGGATCAAACCTCGGTGTCGGCGCGACCTTCAGGATGTCCGCCGATGCGCGCCGAACCCTCGGAGTGCGCCGAGGGAGCCCGCGCAGGCGGGCTTTGCGCCGTTGTTGCCGCGCCTTCAGGCGCCCTTATCCTCCTCGCCCCCGGCCGCGAACCGCCCGATCCCGTACGATCCCAGGTCGACTCCGCTCGCCTCCCCCAGCAGCATCCCGCCGATCAGCTCGCCCGTGAGGGGCGCCAGGAGGATGCCGTTGCGGTAGTGGCCGGCGGCGTAGAAGAGGTTCGGGAGATCCGGATCGCGGCCCAGGATCGGCAGCCCGTCGGGCGTCCCCGGGCGCAGGCCGGACCAGGCGGAGGCCAGCGGCGCGTGCTCCAGCTCCGGGGCCATCTCCACCGCGCCGTCGAGCAGCCGCCGCACGCCCCAGGGGGTGACCGCCTTGCGGTAGCCGGTCTCCTCCACCGTCGCGCCGGCGATCACCCGGCCTTCCGCGCGGGGCACCAGGTAGCAGCGCGGCGAGTCGACCACGTGGCGGAAGAGCGGGGGAACGGCCTCCAGCGCCAGGAGCTGCCCGTGCACCGGCCTGACCGGGAGAAGGCGGGGAAGTCCGCCGAGCCGGCCGGCCCAGCTCCCGCCCGCCACGACCACCGCCCCGGCCTCGATCCGCTCCCCGCCCGCCAGCTCGACCCCGATCACGCGATCCCCCTCCCGCAGCAGCGCCACGGCCTCGGCGCCCAGGCGGAACGCGGCCCCGGCCCGCGCGGCCGCCGACCAGAGCGCGGTGGAGAGCGCGCGGTTGTCCACCTGGTGGTCGCCCGGGAAGCGCAGCGCGAAGCGGACGGCCGGGCTCACCCGCGGCTCCAGCCGGCGCGCGTCGTCCGACGTCAGCCGCTCCACGCAGAGCCCCGCGGCCGACTGCCAGGCGAGGCGGTGCTCCAGCTCCGCGTCGTCCTCCTCGCGCAGCGACAGGTAGAGCGTGCCCGCGTCGCCGTAGCCGACGTCCACGCCGGTCTCCTCGCGCATGGCCGCGGCGAAGGCCGGATAGAGCTCCCGCGCGCGCAGGAGGAGGTCCAGGAAGGGGCCGGGGCGCGCGGCCTCGGCCAGGGGAGAGAGCATCCCGGCGGCGGCGGACGAGGCCTCGGCGCCCGGGGTGCCGCGCTCGACCACGACGACGGAGAGCCCGCCGAGCGCCGCCCGGCGGGCCACCGCGCACCCGATCACCCCGCCGCCGACGACCACCGCGTCGGGGCTGCGCGTCGGAGTCATACCGCGCTACCGGACATCGTTCCGGTTCAATTCAAAAGCTGGATAATGGCACGCAGAGCAGCAGAGTCAGCAGAGAAAATTCGGGGTTCTCTGCTGACTCTGCTGACTCTGCGTGAGACATCCGGATCCCGATCCCGGTCCCGGACGGGCCTCGGCGAAATGGGACTCACCCCGCGCCGCCCTCCGTGAGGTACGCCGCGAAGAGCCGGGCCGTGGCCTCCACGTCGCGCACGTCCACCGCCTCGAAGGGGGAGTGCGAGTAGCGGATCGGCGGGGCCACCAGCAGCGCCTCCATCCCCTGCCGCACCAGGTGCGCGCCGTCGGACGAGTAGTGGTAGAGCACCGCGTCCTGCACCGGGATCTCGTGCCGGGCGGCGACGGCGCGCAGCTCCGCGATCAGCCGCCGCGAGTAGTGCACCGAGCTGTCGCGGTGCACCAGCGCCGGGCCCAGCCCCAGCTTCACCGGCACGTGCGCCGCGGAGGTGGTGGGGATATCGCCCGCCAGGCCGTTGTCGATCACGAAGCCCACCTCGAACTCGCGTCCGCCGCGCGCCAGGCTGGAGGCGCCCAGCATCCCGATCTCCTCCTGCACCGTGCAGGCGAGCGTCACGTCGAAGCGCGGCCGGGCGCTCGACAGCCGCCGCGCGAGGTCCACCAGCACGGCCACCCCCAGCCGGTCGTCCATCGCCTTGCCCACCAGGAGCCGGCCGACGCGGCGGATCTCTGGGTCCCACACCATGCGCGTCCCCACGCGGACGCCCTGCGCGGCGCACTCGGCCGCGGTGAGCCCCACGTCCACGAAGACGTCGTCCCACGACAGCTTCGTCCGCTCCCGCTGCTCGGGGGTGAGCGCGTGCCCCGTCGTCGCGGCGACGACGCCGGGGAGCGGGCCCGAGTCGGCCAGCACGCGCAGCGGCGCGCCGATGAAGTAGGGGAAGGAGAACTGGTCGCGCTCGCCGGGGAGCACGCGCAGGAAGCCGTCGGCGGTGACCGAGCGCACGATCAGCGACAGCTCGTCGGCGTGGGCGGCCAGCAGCACGCGGGGGCCGGGGCCGGGGATGCGCAGGAAGAGGTTCCCCACCGGCGTCTGCACGAGCTCGCCGCGCCCCTCCCACTCGCGCCGCACCCAGTCCAGCACCTCGTCCTCCTGCCCCGTGGGCCCGGCCAGCGAGGTCAGCGCGCGCAGCAGCTCCTCCATCGCCCCCGGCTCGCCGCGGCCCTCGCCCTCCCGTCCGCCGGGCTCCCGCGCGCCGGCCTCCTCCGTGCGGACGGCCGCGGGGGCGACGCCGGGGTGCACGCCGTCGGCGCCGGGGTCGAGCCCCGCGCGGGCCGGGCCGCGCGGCGCGTCGACGCCGTCCCGCTCTCTCAGGTCGCTCATCTCCCCTCCTGCGTCTCGCCGGACGGACCGGCGCCCACGCGGCCGATCCCCTGCGCGAGGTAGCCGCGCGACAGCTCCACGTAGTGGTCCGCGCTGGTGCTCACCCAGCGCAGCGACTCGCCCTGCAGCTCCTTCTTCACCTTCGCCGGCGTCCCCGCCGCCAGCGTGCGCGGGGGGACCACGGCGTTGTCGCCCACCACCGCCCCCGCGGCGACCAGCGCCTGCTCGCCCACGGTCGCGCCCTGGAGGACGACGGCGTTCATCCCGATCAGCGCGCCGTCGCCCACCACGCAGCTCTCCAGGACGGCGCCGTGGCCCACGGTGACGCCGCGGCCGATCACCGTCGCCCCGCGCCTGCTCACGTGCAGCACCACGTTGTCCTGCACGCTGGTGCGCGCGCCCACGCGGATCTCGTGCTCGGGCTCGTCGCCGCGCAGCACGGCGCCGAACCACACGCTCGCCTCCTCCTCGATGGTCACGTTGCCGATGACCACCGCGGTCGGCGCCACGAACGCCGAGGGGTGGATGCGCGGGTGTATCCCCGCGTAGGGAAGGATCGTCGCCATCTACGCTTCGGAAAGGATGGACGCGAGCCGCGCCGCGTCGAGGTTGCTCCCGGAGAGCACCGCGGCCACGGGGCCCCGCAGCCCGCCGACCGCCCCTTCCAGGAGCGCGGCCGCCACGACCGCCGCCGAGCCCTCGGCCACCACGCCCTCCTCCACGTACAGCCAGCGAACCGCCCGCCGCACGGCGTCTTCGGAGACCAGGACGATCTCGTCGACCAGCCGCCGGGCGAGCTCGAAGCCGGCCTGGTCGACGTCGCCCTCCAGCCCCTCGCACATCGTCGGGCCCGTGGGCGCGGGGACCACCCGGCCGGCGGCCAGCGAGTCGTGCATCCCCGAGGTCACGTGGGTCTGCACGCCCACCACCCGCACCCGGTCGCCCAGCGCGCGGGCCACCAGGCCGATCCCGTTGATCAGCCCCGCTCCGCCCACGGGGACCAGCACCGTCTTCGCCTCCGGGAGGTCGGAGAAGATCTCCAGCCCCACCGTCCCCTGCCCGGCCACCGTCTGCGGGTCGCTGAAGGCGTGCACGAAGAACGCCCCCGTCTCGGCCTCGTGCGCCTCGGCGGCGGCGTGCGCCGCGTCGTAGCCGCCGTCGACCAGGCGCAGCTCCGCGCCGTGGCGCGCGATCCGCCGCCGCTTGGTCTCCGGCGCGCCGGCCGGGACGAAGACGGTGGCCCGCGCCCCATACCGCCGCGCCGCGAAGGCCACGCCCTGCCCGTGGTTCCCCGCCGAGGCCGTCACCAGCCCGCGGGCGCGCTCGGCGTCCGTCAGGGTGGCGACGCGGTTGCAGGCGCCGCGGAGCTTGAACGAGCCCGTGCGCTGCAGCGTCTCCAGCTTGAGGTGGACGTCCACCCCCACCCGCGCCGAGAGCGCGTCGGAGCGCTCCAGCGGCGTGCGGCGCACCACGCCCTCCAGGCGCCGGGCGGCGGCCAGCACGTCGGCCATGCGCGGGGGCCCGCCCGCGTCGGCGGAAGCGCCGGCGGGGCCGGAATCCAGGGCGGAGGCGGGCGTAAAGGCAGTCACGGAAACAGGAACGGAACCTGCGGCGCGCGAGCGCCCGTCATGGGATGCGGAACGCGGACCGCTGCTCCCGCGGGAGGTTGGCGGCGGTCAGCGTCCCCACGGCGGTGAATTCGCGGCCGGCGTGCCCCGGGGAGGGCGTCCAGCTCTCGGACCAGCTGCGCGTGACTCCGGGCGGCAGCGTGTCGGCGCCCACCGCCTGCGCGAAGCCGCGCCCCTCGGACCAGCGCCAGAGCGTGCGCTCGCCGTCCTGCACCGCGAAGTCGTAGCGTTGCGCGGAGCGGAACTCCAGCACCACGGGCGCGGCCGAGGCGTTGGTGACCGCCAGCGCGACCTGGACCTGGCCGCGGGCGGCCAGCACCTGGAGGGTGGTGACGAGCGGGCCGTCCTCCCCGGCGGCGGGCGCCGCCGCGGGAGCAGGCGCCTGCGGCCGGCACGCCAGCGCGGCGGCCAGGAGCAGGAGGGGGGCGAAGGCTCGTCTCATCCGGCGTTGCGTGGGGGCTCGGGGCCAGGGTCGCGCGGGCGGCGGAAGTGGCGCGAACGGGCGCACTTCCGTGAGCCGCGGGACCGCAAGATAGAGGCCCCGCCCCGGACGCGCCAGCGGGGCCCGGAGGCGTCCGGGGAGGCGCTTGAGAAACTTTTCACAAGAAGCTTGCGAAAAATTTCACAAGCGGGTATATTGGGCTTCGGCAGGGCGAGGAGAGCGAGAAAACCCAGTCATGGCGCAGATTCCCAGCGGTCCGGACCGCCGCCGGCCGAACATGCCGGACGCGGCGCAGTACGCGGGGCTCGGCGTGACCTTCGCCGGCGGGATCGTGCTGTTCACCCTGCTCGGCGTCTGGGTCGACGGGCGGCTGGGGACGAGCCCGTGGGGGGTGCTCCTGGGGGTCTTCCTGGGGTTCGGGCTGAGCCTGGCGTGGATCTATCGCAAGCTGGTGATCGGGCCGCGCCAGCGGGGGGACGGGTGAGCGGCCGGCTGGCGCGCCTCCTGGCCGCGGTGGCGGTGGTCTCGGCGGCGGTGCTCCTGGTGGCCTCGGCGGTGGTGAGGCCCGAGCAGCGGCAGGCGGTGATGCTGGGGGTGGCCCTGGCGGCGTTCTGGCAGGCGCTGGTGTTCGCCGTGACGGCGGTGGCGCTGCCGCACCACCGGCTGGCCGCCTTCGGGATGGGGATGCTCTCGCGCTTCCTGCTGGTGGTGGTGGCCGCGCTGGTGGCGGTGCCGCTGCTGGAGGTGCCGGCCGCCCCGGCGCTTCTGAGCATGGTGACGGTGCTGTTCGCAACCACGTTGATCGAGCCGGTGCTGCTCATGCCCGGCGCAGGGAACGACAGGAATCGATGATTGCTACAGCCGCAGTCCTGCTCGCGCTGGCGGGCGCCGCGCCCTCCACCGACCCCGCCCAGGCGGCGCCGGTGGAGGTCCTGGCGCAGCACGACGCGACCGCACGGTCGGAGCACGCCGTCGAGGCCACGGGGTACGGCCGCAGCGAGGCGGCCGAGCACGAGGGGTGCGGGGCGGGGCACGGCGCCGCCGGGGGCGAGGAGGAGCTCGACTACATCGAGCACATCCAGGACTCGCGCGAGTGGGAGCTCCCCTTCGGCAAGGTGGTGTGCTTCCCCGCGGCGGGCACGTACATGCTGGGCCCCATCGACATGACGCCCACCAAGCACGTCATGTTCATGGGGATCGCCGGCCTGCTCACCATCCTCTGCCTGCTGGGCGGCGCCCGGCTGGCGTCGCGCGCCGAGCGCGGCGTGACGGCGGGGAAGCGGCACAACGCCATCGAGGCGATGGTGCTGTTCATCCGCGACGAGGTGGTGGTGCCCAACATCGGGCACGGGGGCGAGAAGTACGCGCCCTTCGTCTGCACCCTCTTCTTCTTCATCCTCTTCTGCAACCTGCTGGGGATCATCCCCTGGGGGTCCACGGCCACGGCGAGCGTGTCGGTGACGGCGGCGCTGGCCGTCATCACCTTCGTGGTGGCGGAGATCGGCGGGCTGATCGCCGTGGGGCCGAAGCAGTACCTGGGGACGATCTACGTGGTGCCGAAGGGGATGGGGAAGGTCTCGGGGCACCTGATGGCGATGGTGCTCTCGCCGATCGAGCTGGTGGGCAAGCTGACGCGCCCGTTCGCGCTGTGCATCCGCCTGATGGCGAACATGACGGCCGGCCACATCGTGCTGCTGGCGCTGATCTCCCTGATCTTCGTGTTCGGCAGCTGGGTGGTGCTGGCGGGGCCGGTGCTGATGGCCGTGGCGATCTCGTTCCTGGAGATCTTCGTGGCCTTCCTGCAGGCGTACATCTTCGCGATGCTGACCAGCGTGTTCATCGGGCTGGCGAGGCATGCGCACTGAGGAAGTGCGAGAGTGCGAGAGTGCGAAAGTGCGAAAGTGCGAAAGTGTTTTAGTCCTGAGTCCTTAGTGGCTTAGTGGGACGGACTAAGGACTAAGCACTAACACACTAAGGACTTGAAGTTCGGGATCCGCGGCGCGCCCGACACGAAAGCGCCGCCGGCGGGGGACGGCTCCGACCCCGTCGTACAGTACCCGGGAGATGGGCGCCCGGGGAGGACGCGCGGGCGGGGGGACTCCCCGCGCCGGCTGGCGTCCGCGGCCTCCTGGGCCGCCGGGAGCGGTGCCCGAGTCGGTGGAAGACATGAGACAGGAGATCCACAGATGCTGCTTCAGGAAGCCGCCAACACCGCGCTGAACAACGGGCTGCTGGGCGCCGGCATCGGCGCCGGCGTGGCCGTGATCGGCGCCGGCATCGGCATCGGCCTCATCGGCCGCGGCGCCACCGAGGGGATGGCGCGCCAGCCCGACCTGGCCGGCAACATCCAGACGGCCGCGCTGATCCTCGCGGCGTTCGTCGAAGGCGTGGCGCTGTTCGCCATCGTGGTCGCGGTGCTGATCTGGACCAAGATCTGACGGCCGGGCGGCCTCCGCGGGCAAGGGTGCCCGCGGAGGCCGCGAGCAGAGGGGAAACCATGAAAATCGACTTCGATCCGATGCATCGCTCGATCTACGCCTCCGCGGCGCTGCTCCTGGCCTCCGCCTCGCCTCTCCTGGCGCAGGAGGAGGAGGGGAAGGGCGGGCTGCTCACGCTCCACCCGGGCCTGAGCATCTGGACCCTCGTCATCTTCCTGATCGTCTTCGCGGTCCTGGCGAAGTTCGCCTTCCCGAAGATCCTGGAGGCGGTGGAGGCCCGCGAGGCGCACCTGCGCGAGCTGGCCGAGGACGCCGAGCGGGACCGCGCCGAGGCCGCCCGGCTGGCCGAGGAGAACCGGAAGCTGGTGGAGGACACCCGCGCCCGCGTGCAGGAGGCCCTGTCCGAGAGCCGCAACACCGCCGAGCGCATGAAGGCCGACGCGCTGGAGGACGCCCGCCGCGAGCGCGACGAGATGCTCGCCCGCGCCCGCGCCGACATCGCCACCGAGCGCGAGCTGGCGCTGGCCGCCGTGCGCCGCGACGCGGTGGACCTGGCCATCGGAGCCGCGCAGAAGCTGGTGCGCGCCCGCCTGGACAGCGAGGAGAACCGCCGCCTGGTGCGCGAGTTCCTGGGCGAGGTCGAGTCTCCCGCCCCGATCGGAGCCTGAGCCGTGCGCGCCGAGATCATCGCCAGGAACTACGCCGAGACGCTGCTGGAGCTGGCGCGGCGCCACGGCGGGCGCCCCACGGTCGACGAGTTCCTCGCGGCCGCGGAAGGCCTGGCCGAGCTGGCGCGCGACCCGCGCGTGCGCGAGTTCCTCGCCAGCCCCCGCATCTCCGCCGAGGCGCGCAAGGAGGCGCTCCGCGGCGCGCTGACGGGGCGGGTCCCCGAGCTCTTCCTGCGCTTCGTGATGGTGGTGGTCGACAAGCGCCGCCAGCGCCTGCTGGGCGAGATCGCCGCGCAGTACCGCGCCCTGGTCGACGAGCTGTCGGGGCGGGTGCGGGTGGACGTGGAGATCAGCCACGCCCCCGACGAGGCGCTGCAGGCCGACATCGGCAACGCGCTGGCCCGCCGGCTGGGGAAGACGGTGTTCCCCACCTTCCGGGTGAACCCGGAGCTGCTGGGCGGGATGGTGGTGCGCGTGGGCGACACCATCCTGGACGGCTCGGTGCGGAGCCGCGCCCAGGGCCTGCGCCGGCGCCTGCTGGCGGTAGAGCTCCCGCACGGCAACGGCCGGGGCGGGCCCGGCGGCGACGGGCGCGCTTCGGCGTGAATGAAAACAGTGCCCAGTGCCCAGGGCCCAGTGCCCAGGGTCGAAGCGACTGGGCACCGGGAATCGAAGCTTTAGAATCGAAGCGGCCCGGGGTTGAAGTTCCTGGGCACTTGGGACTGGGCACTGGGCACTACCGATAGAGGAGAGTGAGAATGCCGGCCGACACCCTGCTGCGCGCGAGCGAGATCAAGAGCGTCCTGCTCGGCGAGATCGAGCGCTACGAGGAAGACCTGCGGGCCGAGGAGATCGGCGAGGTGCTGGAGGTCAAGGACGGGATCGCCCGCATCTACGGCCTCACCGGCACCATGTCGAGCGAGATGCTCGAGATCACCCCCACCCGGGCCGAGAGCCAGCCGGTGACGGCGCTGGCGCTCAACCTGGAGGAGGACAACATCGGCGCGGTGATCCTGGGCGACTGGACGCTGATCCAGGAGGGCGACCAGGTGCGCCGCACCGGCCGCGTGCTCGACATCCCCGTGGGCCCCGGCTACCTGGGGCGCGTGGTGAACCCGCTGGGCGAGCCGGTCGACGGCAAGGGCCCGATCCAGGGGCTCGACGGCCGGCGCCAGGTGGACATCGTGGCCCCCGGCATCGTGCTGCGCCAGCCGGTGAAGGAGCCGCTGCAGACCGGCATCAAGGCCATCGACGCCCTGATCCCGATCGGCCGCGGCCAGCGCGAGCTGATCATCGGCGACCGCGGCACCGGCAAGACGGCGATCGCCATCGACACCATCATGAACCAGAGGGGGCAGGGCGTCGTCTGCGTCTACGTCGCCATCGGCCAGAAGGCCTCGACGGTGGCGGGCGTGGTGCAGCGCCTGACCGACGCCGGCGCCATGGACTACACCATCGTGGTCGCCGCGACGGCCAGCGACCCGGCCCCGATGCAGTACATCGCCCCGTACGCGGGCACCGCGCTGGCCGAGTACTTCATGTACACGCGCGGCGAGGACGGCCGCGGCAAGGCCACGCTCTGCGTGTACGACGACCTCTCCAAGCAGGCCGTGGCGTACCGGCAGATGTCGCTGGTGCTGCGCCGCCCGCCGGGCCGCGAGGCGTACCCGGGCGACGTGTTCTACCTGCACTCGCGCCTGCTGGAGCGCGCCGCCAAGATCCGCGACGACCCGGCGGTGGTGGACAACCGGACGATCTTCGCGCCGGGCGGCTCGCTCACCGCGCTCCCCCTCATCGAAACGCAGGCGGGCGACGTCTCGGCGTACATTCCGACCAACGTCATCTCCATTACCGACGGCCAGATCTTCCTCGAGGACGCGCTCTTTTACGCCGGCGTGCGCCCGGCGGTGAACGTCGGCATCTCGGTGTCGCGCGTCGGCGGCTCCGCGCAGATCAAGGCGATGCGGTCCGTGGCGGGGCGGCTCCGGCTCGACCTGGCGCAGTACCGCGAGCTCGAGGCGTTCTCGCAGTTCGGCTCGGACCTCGACCCGGACACGCAGGCGACGCTGGCCCGCGGCGAGCGGCTCGTGAAGGCGCTCAACCAGAACGAGCGCGACCCGCTCCCGGTCGAGGACCAGGTCATCCAGATCTACGCGGCCTCGAACGGCTACGTCGAGCGGGCGGTAC
>DASVWD010000258.1 GCA_036389795.1 Longimicrobium sp. | reverse complement strand
GGGGGTGGAGATGGTGATGCCGGGCGACAACGTGCAGATGACGGTGGAGCTGATCACCCCGATCGCGATGGAGAAGGAGCTGCGCTTCGCCATCCGCGAGGGCGGCCGCACCGTGGGCGCGGGCGTCGTCACCGAGATCGTCGACTGAGGGTGCACGGGCGGACCCGGGCGGTGGGGAGGCGCGCCTTCCCACCGCCCGCCGTCTCCGCCTGACGGATAATTCAGCGAGAGGGTAGAGCCATGCGCGACAAGGTCATCCTCGCCTGCACCGAGTGCAAGGAGAGGAACTACCACACCACCAAGAACAAGCGGAAGCACCCCGAGCGGGTCGAGTACCGCAAGTACTGCCCGCGGTGCAACAAGCATCAGCCGCACAAGGAGACCAAGTAAGCGTCTTCCGCCCGGCCGCCGCCGCTCGTCCGCGGCCGGACCGGGCAGCCGAAACCACGAACGCTTCACCTGGTTGACCGATCGATGGCTGAGACGACCCGCACCACCACGCTGGACTTCTTCCGCGAAGTCCGCGAGCAGGTACAGAAGGTGACCTGGCCCGACGTGGCCCAGCTGAAGAGCTCCACCGGCGTGATCGTGGTGTTCATGCTGCTGGTGTCGCTCGTCATCTTCGTGATGGACTACGGGATCCGCACGGTGCTGGCGCTCGTCACCTCGCTGTTCGCGGGAGGCTGAGCCGCATGGCGGACGCCAAGTGGTACGCCATCCAGAGCTACTCGGGGCACGAGAACAAGGTCCAGCGGCTGATCCAGCGCCGGATCGACGAGGAGCAGGGCGAGCCCGAGGAGAAGCAGATCCAGGAGGTGATGGTCCCCACCCAGGAGGTGGTCGAGATCCGCAACGGCAAGCGGGTCACCGTCACCCGGAAGCTGTACCCGGGCTACGTGCTGGTGAAGATGGTCTACAACCAGCGCACCGCCCACCTGATCTCCAGCATCCAGGGGGTGCTGAAGTTCCTGGGCTCGGGGACCGAGCCCCAGCCGCTCACCGACGACGAGCTGGCCAAGATCCTGGGGCAGGAGACGGAGGCGCCGGCCCCCGAGGAGCCGGTGGTGCTGATCCCCTTCACCCACGGGCAGGTGGTGGAGGTCACCGACGGGCCGTTCAAGGAGTTCAGCGGCACCGTGCAGGAGATCGACCACGACAAGGGGAAGGTGAAGGTGGAGGTCTCGCTCTTCGGGCGCCCCACCTCCATCGAGCTCGACTACACCCAGCTCCGCGGCTTCTGACGCATCGCGCGTCGGGCTGCGGACTCCAGGAAGCTAAGGTCGCGACATGGCGAAGAAGGTCACCGGATTCATCAAGCTCCAGGTTCCCGCCGGCGCCGCCAATCCGGCGCCCCCCGTGGGCCCCGCGCTGGGCCAGCACGGCGTGAACATCATGGAGTTCTGCAAGCAGTTCAACGCGCGCACGCAGGGTCAGCCGGGGATGATCATCCCCGTCGAGATCACCGTGTACGCCGACCGCTCGTTCACCTTCATCACCAAGACCCCGCCCGCGGCGGTCCTGCTGAAGAAGGCGGCCGGGCTGGACAAGGGCTCGGCCTCGTCGAAGAAGCAGAAGGTGGGGAGCGTCACGCGCGACCAGGTCCGCCAGATCGCCGAGACCAAGATGCCCGACCTGAACGCGGCCGACCTCGACGGCGCCATGCGCATGATCGCCGGCACCGCGCGCTCGATGGGGATCGAGGTCGTCGACTGACGGGCCCCGCCGGGCAGGATACGACCGGCCGCCGGAAGTGGGCGGCCGGGTCGGAGGCAGGAGAAGCGAAGTCTCGATCGCGGATTCCAGGGAGCGGGCTCCTGCCCTCCCGTGACCCCGAGGTCACCCGGCGAGGCTTCCGTCCATCATACCACCGCGCGCCGGGCGACGCGCGGCGGGAGGACTCGAGGTTCCAGATCGCCTGGAGGGAGTACATGCCCAAGCACGGAAAGAAGTTCCGCGAGGCGGAGAAGCGTGTGCCCCAGGGGTCGAGCTTCGCACCGGCCGAGGCGGTGAGCCTGGTCAAGGAGCTCTCCTACGCCAAGTTCGACGAGACGGTGGAAGCCGCCGTCCGGCTCGGCGTGGACCCCCGGCACGCCGACCAGATCGTCCGCGGAGCGGTCGTCCTTCCCCACGGCACGGGGAAGACCGCGCGCGTGCTCGTGATCGCCCAGGGCGACAAGGCGCGCGAGGCGGAGGAAGCCGGTGCCGACTTCGTCGGCACCGAGTACGTCCAGAAGATCAAGGACGGGTGGCTCGACTTCGACGTCGTGGTCGCCACGCCGGACACGATGGGCCAGGTGGGCCAGCTGGGCCGCATCCTGGGCCCGCGCGGCCTCATGCCCACGCCCAAGGCGGGCACCGTCACCATGGACGTGGGCCGGGCCGTGCGCGAGATCAAGGCCGGCAAGATCGAGTTCCGCGTCGACCGGACGGGGAACGTGCACGTTCCGATCGGCAAGGTCTCCTTCGAGCCCGAGAAGCTGGAGGAGAACCTGAACGCCTTCATGGACACCGTGATCCGCGCCAAGCCGGCCGCCGCCAAGGGGACCTACGTCCGCGCGGTGACCGTCTCCAGCACCATGGGTCCGGGCGTGCCGGTCGACGCCAACCTCTTCCGCAGGGGCTAACGCGATGAAGAGAACCGAGAAGGACGCCTTCATCGGCGAGCTGCAGCAGAAGCTGGAGGGCGCGCGGGCGTTCTACCTGACCGACTTCACGGGTCTGAACGTGAAGCAGATGACGCAGTTCCGCGCCCGGCTGCGCAGGCAGGGCGTGGACTACGTGGTCGTGAAGAACACGCTGGCGCAGCGGGCGCTGGAGGGGCTCGACGTCCCCGACGTGGCGGGCTTCTTCACCGGCCCCACCGGGGTGGTGATCGGCCGCGACGACGCGGTGGCGGCCGCCAAGGCGCTCACCGACTTCGCCCGCGAGTTCGGCGACCGCCCGGCCGTGAAGGTCGGCGTGGTCGAGAAGCGGGAGTTCGGGCCCGACCAGGTCAGGCGCCTGGCCGAGCTCCCCCCGCGCGAGGTGCTCCTGGCGCAGCTCGCCGGGGGGCTCAACGCGCCGCTCGCCCGCCTGGCCGGCGGGATGAACGAGATGCTGGCCCGCTTCGCCAGAACGCTGGACGCGCTCCGGCAGCAGAAGGAGAACGCCGCGGCGTGAGCCGGCGGCCCACGAACTCGATTTCGCACACGTAACGTTAGACCAAGGAGTCTGGAGAAATGGCGACCCTTTCCCGTGACGAGCTGCTCGACGCGATCGGCAACCTGACCGTCCTCGAGCTGGCGGACCTGGTGAAGGCCTTCGAGGAGAAGTTCGGCGTCACCGCCGCGGCCCCGGTGGCCGTGGCCGCCGCCGCCGGCGGCGGCGACGCCGCCCGCGGCGCCGCCCCGGCGGTCGAGGAGCAGACGGAGTTCACCGTCGTGCTGCAGGCGGCCGGCGAGAAGAAGATCCAGGTCATCAAGGTGGTCCGCGAGATCACCGGCCTGGGGCTCAAGGAGGCCAAGGACCTGGTGGACGGCGCCCCCAAGCCGGTCAAGGAGGGCGTCTCCAAGGAGGAGGCCAACCAGATCAAGGCCAAGCTCGAGGAGCAGGGCGCGGCCGTCGAGCTGAAGTAGCGGAACCGCTTCCCGGCCGGCGCTCCCCCGAGGGGGCGCGCCGGCCGGGCGGGCGCCGCTCCCCGCGACGGATGCGCGGCGCGCCCGAAGGCCGTTCCACTTCAGCCCAAACAGCATTGCATGGCTCTGACGCAGCCGCTTCAAAATAGATCGACGGACGGCACGCCGCCCCGCCGGGGTTTTCCGGTCGGGGTCGTTTGCGCTTTCCGCCCGCTCATGGTTTCACGCCGCTCGAAGGGAGACCCTCTTGGCAACGCTGGATAAGCCGATCGTCTCGTTCGCCAGGCTCACGTCCGGGATGGAGCTTCCCAACCTCCTGGACGTCCAGATCCGCGCGTTCGAGACGCTGCTGCAGACCGACGCGGCCGCGCGCGAGCGCGAGGACGTGGGGCTGGAGCGCGTCTTCAACGAGATCTTCCCCATCTCCGATGTCAACGGGAACTTCTCCCTGGAGTTCGTACGCTACGCCCTGGGCGAGCCGAAGTACGACATGGAGGAGTGCATGGAGCGCGACATGACGTACGCCGCTCCGCTCAAGGCGACGCTCCGGCTGGTGGTGTGGGAGGACCTGGGAGACGAGCGCCGTCCGAAGGACATCATCGAGAAGGAAGTGTACCTGGGGGACCTGCCGGTGCTCACCCCCCTGGGCACGTTCATCATCAACGGCGCCGAGCGCGTGATCGTCTCGCAGCTGCACCGCTCCCCCGGCGTGGTGTTCGAGGAGAACATCCACCCGAACGGGAGCAAGCTGTACAGCGCCCGCATCATCCCCTTCCGCGGCTCGTGGGTCGAGTTCACCATCGACATCCACGACGTGGTGGCGGTGCACATCGACAAGAAGAAGAAGTTCCCCGCCACGGCGCTCCTGCGCGCGGTGGGCTACTCGCGCGACGCCGACATCCTGGGCGTGTTCTTCCGCCGCGACAACGTGGCGCTCTCCACGCTGGCGACCGAGGGCACGCGCGAGGGGCGCCGCGGCGAGGTGTTCCACGGCTTCCTGGGCGAGGACGTCCCCGACCCGGCCATGCTGGGCGCGGAAGGCCCCATGCTCTACCGCGACGTGGTGGTCCCCGGCACCGGCGAGGTGTTCGAGCGGGGGCTGCGCGTCACGCCGGAGCGCTACCGCGCCATGCGCGAGGGCGGCGTCTTCTCCGTCCCCGTGGTGGCCGGCGCCATGCTGGCCCGCGCGGGCGACGAGCTGAACGCCGAGGTGATCGGCCGGCTGCAGCGCGCCGGGGTGGAGAGCGTGGCCGTCTTCCGCACCGGCCCCCAGACGGGGACGGCGCTCCGGGCCACGCTGGCCAAGGACCCCACGCGCGGCACGCTCGACTCGCTCTTCGCCATCCACAACCTGGTGCGCCCGGGGACGGCCCCCGCGCCCGACGTGTGGACCGAGGAGGAGTTCTTCGAGGCGGGCACGGGGATCATGCACATCGGCGACTTCCTGCGCGCCTGGAGCGAGCGCGACGCGGCGCCGACCGACCCCAACTCGCGCGAGGCGCAGCGCTCGGCCGAGGAGCGCATGCTCCGCTACGCGCAGGAGCGCGGGATCCGCTACGTGTGGGAGAGCTACCGCGAGGAGCGCGCCGAGAAGGCGGGCCGCCCGAGCCGCGTGCTGGTGTACGAGCTGAACCGCGTGGTGCAGGTCTACAGCCAGGTCTGGCGCCTCCTCTTCCAGCCGCGCGCCTCGCTCGTGGTCAGCGGCGACCTGGCCGACGGCGGGACGGTGACGGCCCGGAGCGACTACAGCGAGTACCTGGAGGAGACGCTCAACAAGCGCTACGACCTGGGCCGCGTGGGGCGCTACAAGATCAACCAGCGCCTGGCCGACGCCTTCCGCAGCTTGGGCTTCTCGGTGCCGCCGGGGGGGATGACGGCGCTCACCGCGCAGGACGTGCTGGCGATCCTCTTCAACCTGGTGGAGCTGCACGAGGGGCGCGGCTACACCGACGACATCGACCACCTGGGCAACCGCCGGGTGCGCAGCGTCGGCGAGCTGATCGCCAACCAGTTCTCGGTGGGCCTGTCGCGCATGGCGCGGCTGGTGCGCGAGCGGATGTCGATCGTGTCGGACCCCGACAAGATCAACATCGACGACCTGGTGAACGCGCGCACGGTCTCGGCCGTGATCCAGCAGTTCTTCGGCAGCTCGCAGCTCAGCCAGTTCATGGACCAGACCAACCCGCTGGCCGAGATGACGCACAAGCGGCGTCTCTCCGCGCTGGGTCCGGGCGGCCTGACGCGCGAGCGCGCCGGCTTCGAGGTGCGCGACGTGCACTACTCGCACTACGGGCGCATGTGCCCGATCGAGACGCCGGAAGGGCCGAACATCGGGCTGATCAACTCGCTGACCACGTACTCGCGGATCAACGACCTGGGCTTCATCGAGACGCCCTACCGCAAGGTGGTGCGCGCCGTGCTGCGCTACCCCACCACGGTGAAGCTGGAGGAGGCGGTGCGCCTGGTGCTGGGCGAGCGCGGGAAGGTGTTCGCCAAGAAGGGCGAGGAGCTCGACGCCGAGCGCGGCCGCGAGGTGTTCCGCGCCATGATCGCGGGCGCCGAGCTGGCCGAGGACGTCTTCGACTGGAGCGCCCTCTTCCCGCGCATGCTGGCCGGCGAGGTGCCGCAGTCCGACTGGGAGCAGGCGTTCGCCGCGCTGCCCGTGCTGGCGCGGCGCGGCGAGCGGGTGACCGAGGACCTGGCGGAGCGCATCGCCGCGCAGCCGGTGAACCTGGTGCGCGTGGTGTCGCGCCGCGCCGGGGCGGCCGCGCGCGGCGTGGCGCCCGAGGCGATCCGCAACCCCGTGTCGCTCCCGGTGCGCGTCTTCGCGCCGAAGAACGCGGGCGTGCTGGCGGTGCCGGGGACCGTGCTCACGGCCGAGGTGGCCGAGGCGCTCCACGCGCGGCAGATGGAGGGGCTCGCCGAGGCCGAGTTCGGCGAGCCGGACGCCGCGCCGCTCGACTACGTGTCGGGGGTGCCGGCGCTCCTGCCCGAGGGCGACGTGGGGCGCGTGGCGCTCTCCACCCAGGCGGCGGTCACGCACGTGACCCCGGTGGTCACCCGCATCACCGCGTGGCTGTCGGCCAACGAGGAGGAGAACGCCCGGATCGCGCAGGCCAACGCGCTGCTCACCCCCGAGGGGAGCTTCCAGAACGAGTTCATCCTCTGCCGCGAGCGGGGCGACTTCCCGCTGCTGCGCCCGGACGAGATCGACTTCATGGACGTGGCCCCCGACCAGCTGGTGTCGGTGGCGGCGGCGCTGATCCCGTTCCTGGAGCACGACGACGCCAACCGCGCGCTGATGGGCTCCAACATGCAGCGCCAGGCGGTGCCGCTCCTCTTCCCCGAGGCCCCCGTGGTGGGCACCGGGCTCGAGCACGTGATCGCGGTCGACTCGGGCGCCGTGGTGGCGGCCCGGCGCGGCGGCGTGGTCAAGGAGGTCACCGCCGACCACATCCTGGTGGACGCGGGGACGGCGGGCGCGGCGGCCGGCGACGAGCCGCTCCGGCGCCTGGCCCAGTTCGACCGCTACCGGCTGAAGAAGTACTGGCGCACCAACCAGGACACCGCGCTCAACCAGCGGCCGCTGGTGAAGGTGGGCCAGGTGGTGGAGAAGGGCGACGTGCTGGCCGACGGCGCCAGCACCGACGGCGGGGAGCTCGCGCTCGGGCGCAACCTGCTGGTGGCGTTCATGCCCTGGTACGGCCACAACTTCGAGGACGCCATCGTGCTGTCCGAGCGCCTGGTGAAGGACGACGTGTACACCTCCATCCACATCCAGGAGCTGGAGCTCCAGGTGCGCGACACCAAGCGCGGGATGGAGGAGATCACGCGCGAGATCCCGAACGTGGCCGAGGAGAGCCTCGTCGACCTGGACGAGCGCGGCGTGGTGCGGATCGGCGCGCGGGTGAAGGCCGGCGACATCCTGGTGGGGAAGATCACCCCCAAGGGCGAGACCGAGCTCTCGCCCGAGGAGAAGCTGCTCACGGCGATCTTCGGCGAGAAGGCGAAGGACGTGAAGGACTCCTCGCTGAAGGTGCCGCCGGGGGTGGAGGGTACGGTGATCGACGTGAAGATCTTCTCGCGCCGCATCGACGACCCGATCCTGGAGAAGGAGCGCGGCCAGAAGATCGGCGAGCTGCGCACCTTCGAGCGCACCGAGATCCAGCGCATCGCCGAGGCGCGCGACGAGGAGATCCGCGACCTGATCCGCGGCAAGGAGGTCGCCCTCTTCCTGAAGAAGGGGACCGTCGAGCCGTTCTTCAACGAGGGGACCGTGCTCACCGAGCAGGTGGTGGAGGAGCTGGACCTGAACGAGGTGGACCTCACCACGCTCAAGGTGACGGAGCGCTCCACCAACGAGCAGCTGCGCCGCCTGATCGACGAGAGCAAGCGCCGCATCGAGCGGGTGCGCCAGAAGACCGAGACGCAGATCGACAAGGTCTTCCAGCCCGACGAGCTCCCGCCGGGGGTGGTGCAGCTGGTGAAGGTGTACCTGGCCGAGAAGCGCAAGATCTCGGTGGGCGACAAGATGGCGGGCCGCCACGGGAACAAGGGGATCATCGCCCGCATCGTCCCCGAGGAGGACATGCCGTTCCTCCCCGACGGGCGCCCCGTGGACGTGTGCCTGAACCCGCTGGGCGTGCCCAGCCGCATGAACGTGGGGCAGATCCTGGAGACCCACCTGGGGTGGGCCGCGCGGGTGCTGGGCTTCGAGGCCAAGACCCCGGTGTTCCAGGGCGCCACCGAGGACGAGATCGGCGTGCTGATCCGCCTGGCGGGCGCCGGCTGGGCCGCCCAGGCGCTGGGCGTCGAGGCCCGGCCCCCGGCCTTCACCCTGGAGGACCTGCGCGCGCTGGTGGAGGCGGTGAAGGGGGTGCAGGAGTCGGTCAGCGCCGAGCCGCGCCCCGAGGCGGGGATCGGCCGCGCGCTCGACACCCTGCTGGGGGGCGCCGTGGCGGCCGCGGCCGGCGAGGCCGGGGCCAAGCTGGGGCGGCTGCGCGACTACCTGACGGCCGCCGGGCGCGAGATCGCCGCGCAGAAGGAGCGCCCCTTCGAGGAGCTCTTCCCGGCCGCGGCGGCGCTGGAGGGCGGCGGCGGGAAGAAGAAGGGCGCGGCCCCTGCCGGGTCGCTGAACGCCGCGCTCGAGGAGCACATGGCCGCCGCCGGGCTCACGCCGGGCGGCAAGGTGCGGCTGCGCGACGGGCGCAGCGGCAACCAGTTCGAGAGCCCGGTGACGGTGGGCGAGATCTACATGCTCAAGCTCAGCCACCTGGTCGACGACAAGATCCACGCCCGCAGCATCGGGCCGTACTCGCTGGTCACGCAGCAGCCGCTGGCCGGCAAGGCGCAGTTCGGCGGGCAGCGCTTCGGCGAGATGGAGGTGTGGGCGCTGGAGGCGTACGGCGCCGCGCACACGCTGCAGGAGATCCTGACCGTGAAGAGCGACGACGTCAACGGCCGCAGCCGCGTGTACGAGGCGATCGTCAAGGGCGAGAACCTCCCCGAGCCCGGCCTGCCGGAGTCCTTCAACGTGCTGGTGAAGGAGCTGCAGGCGCTGGGAATTTCGGTCACGCTGGGGAGTTAGTGCGAAAGTGCTTAGTCCTTAGTCCTTAGTCCTTAGTGTTTTAGTTGAACTAAGGACTAAGCACTAAGGACTAACGCACTGCCGTTGGAACGAGAAGCCGACCCGAGCCACCGCCGGCCGGGGACCACTTAGATAGAGCAAGGGGACCCATGATCGACTTCCCCCGCGTCCGCGAGACCCGCTCTCAGGACTTCAACTTCATCCAGGTGAAGATCGCCTCGCCCGAGGAGATCCGCGGCTGGAGCTTCGGCGAGGTCACCAAGCCGGAGACGATCAACTACCGCTCCTTCAAGCCGGAGCGCGACGGGCTGTTCTGCGAGCGCATCTTCGGTCCCGTCAAGGACTGGGAGTGCCACTGCGGCAAGTTCAAGCGCATCCGCTTCCGCGGCCACGTCTGCGACAAGTGCGGCGTGGAGGTCACGCTCTCCAAGGTGCGGCGCGAGCGCATGGGCCACATCGAGCTGGCCGTGCCGGTGGCGCACATCTGGATGTTCAAGACGCTCCCCTCGCAGATGGGCTACCTGCTGGGGATGACGCTGCGCGACCTGGAGAAGGTGATCTACTACGCCACCTACGTGGTCACCGCCGTGGGCGCCCAGGAGGTCAAGCACTCGCAGATCCTGGACGAGGACGAGTACCTGGCCCTGCGCGACAAGGCCCGCGAGGAGGGCGACGCCGAGTTCAAGGCCGAGATCGGCGCCGAGGCGGTCAGGAACCTCCTGCGCCAGATCGACGTGGACGAGCTGGCCGAGAGCCTGCGCACGCAGGTGGCCAACGAGACCAGCCAGCACCGCAAGAAGATGGTGCTGAAGCGGCTCAAGGTCATCGACGCCATCCGCGGCTCGGGGAGCACGCCCGCGGAGCGCAACAAGCCGGAGTGGATGATCATGGACGTGATCCCGGTCATCCCGCCCGACCTGCGCCCGCTGGTGCCGCTCGACGGCGGCCGCTTCGCCACCAGCGACCTGAACGACCTGTACCGGCGCGTCATCAACCGCAACAACCGGCTCAAGAAGCTGATGGAGATGCGCGCGCCCGAGGTCATCCTGCGCAACGAGAAGCGCATGCTGCAGGAGGCCGTCGACGCGCTCTTCGACAACGGCCGGCGCAGCAAGGCGATCCGCGGCCGCGGCAAGCGCCCGCTCAAGTCGCTCTCCGACATGCTCAAGGGCAAGCAGGGGCGCTTCCGCCAGAACCTGCTGGGCAAGCGCGTGGACTACTCGGGCCGCTCGGTGATCGTGGTGGGCCCGGAGCTCAAGCTGCACCAGTGCGGGCTGCCCAAGGCGATGGCGGTGGAGCTCTTCAAGCCCTTCATCATCCACGAGCTGGAGAAGCGCGGCGAGGCCGAGACGGTCAAGCGCGCCAAGAAGATCGTGGAGCGCGACGACCCGCGCGTGTACGAGGTGCTCGAGGACATCATCCGCGACCACCCCGTGCTGCTGAACCGCGCGCCCACGCTGCACCGCCTGGGGATCCAGGCGTTCGAGCCGGTGCTGGTGGAGGGGAAGGCGATCCGCATCCACCCGCTGGTGTGCGCCGCCTTCAACGCCGACTTCGACGGCGACCAGATGGCCGTGCACGTGCCGCTCTCGTTCGAGGCGCAGCTCGAGGCCCGCGTCCTCATGCTGTCGTCGAACAACATCCTGCTGCCGTCCAACGGCCGGCCGATCGCGGCGCCCAGCCAGGACATCGTGATCGGGTGCTACTGGCTGACCCACGAGACGCCCGCGCACAAGGGCGCCTTCGAGGCCGACCTGGAGGAGCAGAAGAAGCCGCAGGCCGAGCGCGACCCGGCCCGGGTGCTGCGCCGCTTCGGCACGGTGGCCGAGGTGGAGCTCGCGCTGGCGCACCGGGTGCTCGGCTACCACTCGCCGATCTACTTCTGGACCGACCCGCGCCCCGCGGCCGAGCTGGAGGAGGGCGAGGCCCGCAAGCCCGGCTGGATCCGCACCACGGCGGGGCGGGTGATCTTCAACTCCGTGGTCCCGGCCGAGATGGGCTTCTGGAACCGCACCATGGGGAAGAAGGAGCTGGGCGACGTCATCTTCAGCGCCTACCGCACCGTGGGCCTCGCCCGGACGACCGTGTTCCTGGACGACCTGAAGGCGTTCGGCTTCCGCTACTCCACGCTGGGCGGCGTGTCGGTGGGGATCGAGGACATGGAGATCCCGGCCGACAAGGACGGCATCCTGCGCGAGGCCGAGGAGGACGTGGCCCGCTTCACCCGCGCCTACAACAACGGCGTGATCAGCAACGGCGAGCGCTACAACAAGGTGATCGACACCTGGACGCACGCCAACAACGACGTGGCCGACGCCATGGTGGCCCGCCTCAAGGTGAGCCGCGGCGGGTTCAACCCCGTCTACATGATGATGAACTCGGGCGCCCGCGGCTCCCGCGACCAGATGCGGCAGCTGGCCGGGATGCGCGGGCTGATGGCCAAGCCCCAGAAGAAGCTGACCGGCGGGATCGGCGAGATCATCGAGAGCCCGATCAAGTCGAACTTCCGCGAGGGGCTCACCGTGCTGGAGTACTTCATCTCCACGCACGGCGCGCGCAAGGGCCTGGCCGACACGGCGCTGAAGACGGCCGACGCCGGGTACCTGACGCGCCGCCTGGTGGACGTGGCCCAGGACGTCACCATCACCGAGGACGACTGCGGCACGGTGCTGGGCCTCGAGGTGAGCGCGCTCAAGGAGGGCGAAGACGTGGTCGAGCCGCTCATGGACCGCATCGTGGGCTCGGTGGCGGCCGACGACGTCTTCGACCCGATCGACAAGGAGATGCTGGTCGAGGCGGGCGAGCTGATCAACGAGGAGATCGCCGTCAACATCGAGGACGCCGGGATCCAGACGGTGAAGATCCGCTCGGTGCTCACCTGCGAGAGCCGCCGCGGGCTCTGCCGCAAGTGCTACGGGCGCAACCTGGCCACCATGGGGATGGTGGACCAGGGCGAGGCGGTGGGGATCCTGGCCGCGCAGTCGATCGGCGAGCCGGGCACCCAGCTGACGCTGCGCACCTTCCACATCGGCGGCACGGCGGCCCGCATCGCGGCCACCACGCAGCGCAAGAGCAAGGTGGAGGGGGTGGCGCAGTTCGAGCGCATCACCAGCGTGCAGACGCCCGAGGGCGCGCGGATCGTCACCAGCCGCGAGGGCGAGATCATCATGCGCACGGCCGAGGGCGCGGTGCGGAGCCGCCTGGCCGTTCCCTACGGCGCCACCATCTCGGTGGCGGACGGGGACAAGATCGCCGTCGGGGATACCCTGTTCTCGTGGGACCCGTACTCGGAGCCGATCGTGGCCGACTTCGGCGGCACGGTGCGCTTCCTCGACATCGTCGACGAGGAGACGGTGCGCGAGGAGCTGGACGAGAGCACGGGCCGCCGCCAGATGGTGATCATCGAGGACCGCAGCAAGAAGCTGCACCCGATGATCGAGATCATGGGCGAGAACGGCGTGAAGCTGCGCGAGTTCATCGTGCCCGTCGGCGCGCAGCTCACGGTGCGCGACGCCGAGAAGATCGAGCCCGGCGCGACGCTCGCCAAGATCGCGCGCGAGGCGTACAAGACGCGCGACATCACCGGCGGCCTCCCGCGCATCGCCGAGCTGTTCGAGGCGCGGCGGCCGAAGGACCCGGCGGTGATCACCGAGATCGACGGCACCGTGCGCTTCGGCGACATCAAGCGCGGCAAGCGCGAGGTGCTGGTGATCCCGGAGGCCGGCAACGAGCGCGTCTACGAGGTGCCGGTGGGCAAGCACCTGCGCGTGCACGAGGGCGACTTCGTGCGCGCGGGCGACCGGCTCAGCGAGGGCCCGGTGAACCCGCACGACATCCTGCGGATCAAGGGCCCGGCCGCCGTGCAGCAGTACCTGCTGAACGAGGTGCAGGAGGTCTACCGCCTGCAGGGCGTGAAGATCAACGACAAGCACATCGGCGTGATCATCCGCCAGATGCTCCAGAAGGTGCGGGTGATGGAGCCCGGCGAGACGGAGTTCCTGGAGGGCGAGACGGTGGACCGCACGGTGTTCCTGGACACCAACCAGGAGGCGCTGGGGGCGGGGAAGGCGCCGGCCACTTCGGAGCCGCTCCTGCTGGGGATCACCAAGGCGTCGCTCACCACGCAGAGCTTCATCAGCGCGGCGAGCTTCCAGGAGACCACGCGGGTGCTCACCGACGCCGCCATCCGCGGCGCGCGCGACAACCTGCAGGGGCTGAAGGAGAACATCATCATCGGGCACCTGATCCCGGCGGGCACCGGCATCTACCGGTACAACGACGTGGAGTTCGGGCCCGAGCCGGCGGAGGAGCCGGTCGAGGTGGGCGCCGAGATCGCCGCGGCCAGCGAGGCGGCGGTGGTGGAGGCGTAGACTGAGAGCGGCACTTCAGCCGGACCGACGCAAGTGGCCCCGGGCGCATCCGCGCCCGGGGCCGCTTCGCGTCGGTGTCGATCACGACGGCCGAGCGCCGCTGTACAGCCACGCCGTGGCGGTGGGGCGGACGCGCTCGTCGTAGCCGCCGACGATGAGCACGCTGCCGTCGGCGAGGGCGGTGGCGGTGGAGAACTGGCGGGCGGCGCCCAGGCTGCCGTGCGCGGTGAAGAACTCGCCGCGCGGCGGGGAGAACGCCTCGACCGTTTCGCCGCCGCCGGCCACCAGCACCGTCCCGTTCGCCAGCGGCACCACCGCGTTCGCCAGCTTGAAGCGCGCCGTGCGCAGGTCGCTGACGCGGGTGAAGCGGCCGGTGGCGGGGTCGTACACCTCGGCGGTGGCGCAGCGGCCGCGCCAGTCGCGGTGGTCGGAGCCGCCGAGCACCAGCACGCGGCCGTCCGGGAGCGCCGCCGCGGCGTGCCTGTGCCGGACGCGCGTCATCTCCCCCGTCGCCGTCGATCTTCCCGTCCGCGGATCGAACACCTCGGCCGAGGAGACCACCGTGCCGCGGCGGACGCTGCCGCCCGTGAGCAGGACGCGCCCGTTCGCCAGCAGTGACGCCGCGTGCGCGGAACGGGGCTCCCGCAGCGATCCCACCGTCCGGAAGGAGCGCGTCCGCGGATCGTAGACTTCGACCTCGCGCACTCCGCCGTCGCCGCCGGCGATCAGCACGCGGCCGTCGGGGAGGAGCGTGGCGGTGTGGCCGCCGCGGGCGCGGGCGAGCGAGCCCGTCGCCGTGAAGCGGCCCGTGCGCGGGTCGTACAGCTCGGCGGTGGCGAGCTGGCGGCCGCCGTCCCACCCGCCGGCCAGCAGCACCGTCCCGTCCGCCAGCCGGGTGGCGGTGTGGCCGCCGCGCCTGGCCGACATCCGCCCCGCGGGGGTGAACCGGCGCGCGCGGGGATCGTACAGCTCGGCCGTGGCGCCCGCCGCCGCCATCTCGCAGCCGTCGACCGTGCAGCCGCCCGCGACCAGCACCCGCCCGTCGCCGAGCAGCGTGGCCGTGTGCGCCGCGCGCGCCGCGCCCATCCGGGCGACTTCGGCGACGTGGGGCTTCATCGCCCCCTCCGCGTCGCGGACGGCCGCGACGGTGATCGCGCCGCAGAAAATTACGCCAAGAGATCTCAACCGGGTGTTCATCGTCTTCTCCCCTGGAAGTGCGCGGTTTCAGGGATGCCGGAGCGTCACCGCGCCGCGAAAGCTCCGGATGGTGATCTGCGAGCCGCCCCTGCCGAGCGTGAAGCCGAGGATGTACCCCTTGCCCTTGGGACGGGGGGAAGGCGAGCCGGGGAGCGCGCTGCGGATCACGCCCTCGAACGTGCTGGCGTTGAGCTCCGCCGCGGTGCCGCGCGGCAGCACCATCTCCACCCCGCCGCCGTGCGTGGTGAGCTCGAGCGAGCTCCCCGCCGGGACGGGCGCGGCGTAGCGGAGGTCGCCGTCCACCGACTCCACGCGGGCGCGGCGGAAGCGCACGCCCTCCAGGCGCACGGGGCCGCTCACCGTGGTCGCCACCGCGTCGTCGGCGCGGCCGGAGAGGCGGACGGCGCCGCTGGCCGTCTTCACCCGCAGCGACACGGCCGAGCCGCCCACGCTCACCTCGCCGCCCATCGACTCCAGGGTGACGGCGGTGAGCGCCCCGTTCACGGTGATCGGCCCGGTCACCGAGTACACGTCCAGGTTGCCGGCCAGCCCGGACACGCTCACCCGGCTCCCGGCCGTCTTCACCCACACCTGGCTGCGCCGGGGAACGCGGACCTCCAGGTGGGCGGTGTCGGTCGACTCCGCGTGGTCGACGGTGATCTTCACCCCCGCGCTGGTGCCGCCCACCTGGAACTCCTTGCCGCGCGGCACCGTCCCCGTCACCGCCACGCTGTCGCGGTCCCACCCCACGATCCGGAGCGACCCTTCCTCGTTCCACACGCGCACCAGTCCGGTGGGATCGAGGCGGCGGCCCGCCTGGACCCGCTGCTGCTGGGCGGCGAGCGGCGCGGCGGCCAGGGCGAGCGCGGCCAGGCAGGCGAGGGCGCGGGCGGTGGTCACGGTCAGCTCTCGGCGGCGTTGAGGGTGCCGCGCAGCAGCTCCAGCTTGCGCTCGTAGGCGGCCAGCGTCAGCCGCGCCAGCTCGGGGTCGGGGCCGTACGCCGGGAGCGCGCGCCGGTACTCGTCCAGCGCCCGGTCGACGACGACCAGGTTCGCGTCCAGCAGCGCCGCGGCGCGGGGAGGCAGCTCCGGGCGCAGCGCGCTCAGCTCCGCCTCCAGCTCCGCGAGCGCACCGGCGTAGCGCTTCTCGGCCTCGTGGAACTCGATCACGGCCGGGTCGGCGCTCGCGGTGGACGCATCGCCCTGACCTGGTCTCCACGTCTCGTACAGCGGAAGCGAGAGGCCGAGCACCAGCACGGCCGCCGCCGCCAGCGGGGCCCAGCGGGGGAGCCGCGGCCGCACGCTCGCCTCTCCCGCCGCGGCGCGGGCGGCGATCTCCGGCCGCAGGTCGCGTGGGGGAGCGACCTCCGCGGGGAGCCCGCCCAGGCGGCGGACCAGCCCGCGCAGCGCCGTCTCCTCCGCGCGGCAGCGCCCGCAGGCGGCCAGGTGCGCCTCCGCCGCGGCGCGCTCGGCCTCGGGGAGGAGGCCGTCCACGTAGTCGTTCAGCGTGGCTTCCGAAAGGTGCGGCGTCATCGTTCCAGTCTCTCCCTCAGCAGCCTGCGGGCGCGGTGGAGCTGCGACTTCACCGTCCCCACGGCGATCCCCGTCATCTCCGCGATCTCGGCCTGCGGGTAGCCCTCCACGTCGTGCAGCAGGAGCACCAGCCGCGCCTTCCTGGGCAGCGTGGCGATGGCGCGCTCCAGGTCCAGCCGCTCGTCCACCGGGGCGCGCTGGGCGGCGGGCTCCAGGCCCGGGCCTGCCGCCAGCCGGTCGCGGGCGGCGCGCCGGGCCTCGGAGCGGCGCGTCTCCAGCACCACGTTCACCGCCAGCCGGTACAGCCACGAGCCGAACGCGCTGTCTCCGCGGAAGCTCGCCAGCCGCGTCCAGGCCCGCACGAACACGTCCTGCGTGAGCGTCTCCGCCTCGGCCGGGTCGCCGCTCATGTGCAGGCAGAGGCCGTACACCCGCCCGGCGTGCTGCTCGTAGAGCCGGTCGAAGGCGCGCTGCGGCTCGGCTTCCGCGTCGCGGGTCGTCATCGCCAGGGGTACGGCTCGCGGCGCGAGCACGGGTGCATCCACAAGCAGGCCGGCTCCGGTTGCGGCGGCGCTCTTCCGTTGCGCGATTGGGATGCCGCCGCGCGCTGGGAGGTTCGATTCGGCGGAATCGGCGTGGGGGAACCGGACGCGATGCTGGCGCGGTGCCGCGCGAATCCTAGATTGGGTGCCGGCGGCTCCGCTCCCTCCGCGCCTCGCCCCACGCCTCCACTCCACACGCCTGATGAGATCCTTCGTGCTCGCGGCGATCCTGCTGTCGATCGGCGTCGCCGCGCTGGTGCTGATCGGCATCAATGCACTGGCCGGGCCGTACTCCGAGGCCGCCGTGCGCGAGTTCGACACCGTCTACCGCGTGCTCGGCTGGGCCAAGTACGCCGCGGCGCTGCTGCTGCTGTGGCTGGGAGACCGCGCCGTGCTCTGGCGCGAGCACCTGGGATGGAAGCGGGCGCTGCTGCTCTGGTCGCCGCTGCTGTTCTTCGTCGCCTGCTCGTACTTCCAGTGGGTGGTGATGGCAGACGCGCGCATCGACTACCTGCAGCGGCACGGCCGGTGGGATGGCGAGACTCCGGGAACGGTCCTCTTGATGGCCTTCGTCTACCCCCTCGCTTTCGCCGCCACCGCCGCTAACGCCCTCTGGGTGCAGAGGCGCCAGCGGCGGCTGACGGCGGTGGGGCTGCGGCGGGACGCGTGAGTGCGTGAGTGCGTGAGCCGGGGCGCTCCTGTCTCGTACTTTCGCACTTCGCACTTCGCACTTCGCACTGCATTTGGGCGTGTCCCTCCGCTGCGCTCCGGGCCGGGCTGCGCGCGCCGTAGGGCCACAAACAACGTGGCCCAACGGCGCCGGGCCACCGCCGCCACGATACCCCCTGTGGCGGCGGCGTCCCGGCCCTGTCGGGCGCGCATCCCTTCTATGAGGCCACCGTTGTCAAGCTCCGGGCGATCCGGGCAAATCATCCCCGGGGGCAGACTGCCCAATTCTGCCCTGTGGCCCCCCGTTGCCGCCATACCGGTCGGCCGCT
>DASVWD010000257.1 GCA_036389795.1 Longimicrobium sp. | reverse complement strand
CGCCAACTCGTACTGAAGACCGCCGCACGCGTGGTGCTGAGCGGGCGCCGCATCACCTTTGTGATCGAATCCTCACGCGCCGCGCTGTGGCGGCGCTGCGCACGCGAGATGAACCGCCTCTACCCCGCCCGCGGCTCGCCTGCCCACCCAACCCTGCCCACGCCAGCGTAGTACCGGGTGGGGAATGTGAGACGCCGAGCCTCCTCCCGGTCACCCGTGGGGAAAGGGGCAGTATGCCGCAAATCACACATCTACCGCCGACAGGCCGCCCTCCCGCCACAGCCGCAACGCTGCGCGGCGAATATCCAGGATTTCACGAATATCCGAGGATGATACCGGATACGATGATTGGTTGTGCATTCCGAAAAGCAGTCACTGATGCCGCAATAGCCTCTCTTCGATTGAAGAATGCACAATCAATCCTTCCATCCGGTATGAGTGCGTGAGTGCGCTGGGACCGAGGCTCCCGCGCTCGCGAGTGCCTGAAGACACTCGCTTGAACTACGGAAAGCCTCGCAAACCCCGCGAGGCTTCAACCGCGCACCCCGGGTCTTCCCGGCGCCCGGTTTGCCGCCGGACGGCAGCCCCGTCGAACCGTCACGAAAACGAAGGGGCTCCCGCGTAACGGGAGCCCCTTTCGACATCAGCGTCGACGGCGGTGAGTCACACTAACGCACTCACGCACTCATCAGGCCTCGCTGCGGACCGTCCCCACGCAGGCGCAGGCGCCGCACGAGCAGAGCACCCCGTTGCAGGCCACGCACCGGGTGCCCACGTAGTCGTCCAGGCGGATGCCGCAGTTGCCGCACACCGAGCGGGCGCGCTTCGGCGGGCCGCCCGTCGACGCCTCCGAGCTGTCGCGCACGCCCTTGTACGCCACCCCACGGGCTTCCAGGTAGGCGCGGTGCAGGGCCAGGGTCTGCTCGCGCCGGCGCGCCGTGCCCTCCTCGCGCTCCTGCACCTGCGCGCGCTCCCGCTCCGCCTTCAGGCTGGGCCAGGTCTTGTACCGCTTCAGCGCCTCGGCGCGCTCCGCGGCGTCGGACACGGGCTCGATCCGCTGCTTCACCACCTGCAGCGGAAAGGCGCGCGGGCGCAGCTGCGTGAGGCTGAAGAGCGAGACGTACTCCGAGGAGTCCCCCCCGAGCGCCGGGTCGAACACCAGCGTGTCGCCGTCACCGCTGTGGCGGCCGACCCAGAGCTTTCCGCCGTGGATGTCGAAGCCGATTTCCATGGAGATCCTCGTCAGGTGGGAGTCGCGTGCCCTCGGTTCCGTCGCCCTGGCGGGACGGCCCGGGGGAGAAGTGAAAAACCCGCGGCGGTGCGTCAGCGGGAACGCACACCGCGGGCGATCCGGAGGCGAGGACCTGCGGCCCTCTTTCATAAAGTTAGCACATTTATCCACATACGGATAGTCCCCGCGCGCCGCGGGGGGCGCGCGGGACGTCCGGGGGTCCGGCGGGCCCGCCGCGGCGCGGGTGCGCCCGCGGCGGGATTTCCGGGGGTGCGCTACTTCGAGCGGACGAGGATGGCGCCGTTGCCGTGGTCGGTGCCGAAGCGCGCCGTGGCCTGGTTGCCGTCCAGGTACTCGATGCTCAGGATGCTGTTGCTGGGGATCTGCCGCAGCGAGGCCGGCCCGCCGGCGCGGATGCCGTCGCGGTACACCTGCACCTGCTCCGGGCGGGTCATCGAGCCCACCCCGCGCGTGCGCAGCCAGTTGGGCCGGACCGAGGCGAGCAGCGAGTAGGCGTCGGTGTGCGCCACGGCCAGCTCCGCGATCTCCGCCTCCTCCAGTCGGGTGCTGAAGCGGCGGCTCCGCTTCGGGCGCGTGTCCTCGGAGCGCCGGCCCTGCGCCGCGTCGGCCGCGGGGGCGGCGCCGCGCGCCGAGGTGTCGGTGGTCTGCGCCGGGGAGGCCGGTGCCGCCGGCGCCGTGGACTGCGCCGCGGCGCCCGTGCCGCACACGGTGACGCCCGCCAGCAGGAGCAGCCCGCTCAGCCACGTCCGAGTCGTCGTCATGGTGCACCTCTATGATCGCAGGGTGGAGCCGACCCGCCGCGATGATTGTCGCGGTAGGCGCGGTAGGGGGTACGGCCGGCCGGT
This sequence comes from Longimicrobium sp., assembly GCA_036389795.1. Taxonomy (NCBI): domain Bacteria; kingdom Pseudomonadati; phylum Gemmatimonadota; class Longimicrobiia; order Longimicrobiales; family Longimicrobiaceae; genus Longimicrobium; species Longimicrobium sp. Next base: position 5,764 of record DASVWD010000257.1, on the reverse strand, counting down.
CGGCGGAGTTTCGTCCGCGCCGCCCCGTTCCGTACTGCTGTCGAGGGATTCCGGAACTGCACGCGCCGGGAGGCGCGCACCTCATCAGAAGCCGCGGGGCCCGGGAGCGTTGCCCGGCCGTCTCGCCCGGTGCGGCGGCGGGGCCGGCGCGGGACGGCGGCCGCCCGGAAGGTTCGGCAGCCGCTCCCGCGTCCCGTTCTCCCTCTCCCGCGTCGCTCCCCGATGCGCGGCTCAGCCTCCGCCGCCGTCCGGAGCGGATGGCCTGGTGAGAATATTGTCGCTTCGGAGTCGCTTCCGCAAGAAGTAGCGCGTCTGGCCCGGCGGGTAGTCCTCCAGCGCCCCGAAGACCTCGTAGCCGAGCCGGGGATAGTAGTCCGGCGCCTGGAAGCTGAAGGTGTCGAGCCAGACGTGCCGGCAGCCGCGCGCCGCCGCCTCTGCCTCGGCCCGCGCCAGCAGCCGCCTCCCCCAGCCGGCGCCGCGGTGCGCCTCGGCGATCCAGAGGATGGAGACGTACAGCCAGCCGAAGTAGATCTCGCCGAGCAGCCCGCCCTGGATCCGCCCCGCCTCGTCGCGCACGAAGAGGCGCAGGTGGTCCCACCCGGGGTCCGGCGCGTGGGCGCGGTTGAAGGCGACCAGCTGGTCGTAGACGAAGCGGACGTCTTCTTCCCGGGCGTCGTTCTCGATCGTGAGCGTCAGGGCGGACATGTCGGCGGATCGTGGTGTGAAAGCGACGAGGACGCGTCCCGCGGGTGCGCCCCTCATGTTCGGCCGGAGCGGGTCACCGCGCCAGCCTCCCGGCGTCCGCCCGGCTCGCCGGGGACGGGCTGGCGGGAGGGACGAAGGCGCGTCTTCTGCGCCGCTCCGCGGTCTCGAACGAATCGCGAACTAACGTTTGTAAAAGGCTGCGGCGCAGGGAGTTGACCAAAGTCTTCGCCCCCTGTACAATTAACGGATCTTCTGGAAAATCTCCCTCGGCGCGAGACTGCGCGGGGTTTCCCCACCGGGCCCGCGTCCGGGTACAACCGCTTCGACACCTGTTCGAACAGCTTCTTCGCCGGGGCGTACCCGCGTCCCGGCTCCCTGGCCGGGCTCCGCCGTGCCGGCGCGGTCCGACCGCTCTTTCCACCGATTCGGAGGACGCTCGATGGTACGCCAAACACGTTTGTTCCTGGCAGCCCTGTTCGGTCTGGCGGTGACCCCGCTGGCCGTGCTGGCCCAGGAACGCACGACGATCACCGGGACGGTCCGGACCCCGGGCGGCGCCCCGGTCGCCTCGGCGACGGTACGCGTCCAGGGAACCACCACCGGCGCGGTGACCACCGCGAGCGGCACGTACCGCCTGGCGGTGACGGGCGCCGCCGGACAGCGCGTCACGCTGCGCGCCAGCAAGGTGGGCCACTCCGCGCAGGAGGAGTCCGTCGCCCTGAACGGCGGCGAGCTGACCCAGAACTTCACCCTGAGCGAGCAGGCCATCAACCTGGAGGGTGTGGTGGCCACCGCCTCGCCCACCGGCGAGGCCACGCGCCGCGAGATCCCCAACGCGGTGGCCCAGATCCCCACCGCCGAGATCATCGAGCGCACCCCCTCCATCACCAACGTCACCGCGGCGCTGCAGTCGCGGGTGCCGGGGGTGCAGGTGGCCGCGCCCGCGGGCACCGAGGGGACGGCGGCGCGCGTGCGCATCCGCGGCGTCAGCTCGATCAGCGCCGGGGCCGCCCCCGTGTACGTCATCGACGGCGTGCGCATGTTCGGCGGCACCCAGGGCGGCTTCGACCTCTCCGGCCAGTCGCAGTCGGCGCTCGACGCCATCTCCCCCCAGGAGATCGAGAGCATCGAGGTGATCAAGGGCCCCGCCGCCGCCACGCTCTACGGCGCCGACGCGGCCAACGGCGTGATCCAGATCATCACCAAGAAGGGCCGCCCCGGCCAGCAGCGCATCCAGCTCTCCGGCCGCGCCAGCTACGGCGAGCAGGAGTGGGGCGCGCGCACCTTCACCAACTACTCGCTCTGCACGCAGGCGCGCATCGACGAGCGCTTCCCGGCCAACCACCAGTTCTTCCCGAACCAGCCCGTGTGGCCCGGGTGCCAGGGCGTAGCGGCGGGGTCGCTGATCTCGGCCGACCTGCTGCGCCAGGACCCCGCGGCGCTGCGCACCGGGCACAACCGCATGTACCACCTGGACGCCCGCGGCGGCGGCGAGCGCTTCGGCTTCTTCCTGAGCGGCACGCTCGACAACAACGACGGCGTGGTCTTCAACAACGAGTTCGAGCGGATCGCGGCCCGCGGCAACTTCACCGTGGCCCCGTCGGACAAGCTGAGCCTGGACGTGAACTCGGGCTACTACCGCATGTGGACCCGGCTGCCGCTCTCCGACAACTCGTCGAACAGCGTCACCCGCAACGCCAACCGGGCCATCCCCGGGCGCCAGGGGAACTTCGGGATCGGCTGGGCGAACCTCTCCCCCACCGAGATCAACGCGTTCGACGACGAGACCCGCACCGACCGCTTCATCTTCTCGTCGACGGTCCGCTGGCAGCCGTTCTCCTGGTTCCGCAACCGGATCTCGGGCGGCTTCGACTACAGCAACCGCGACAACGTGCGGTTCTTCGAGATCGACCTCACCGGGAAGGCGCCCTACGGCGCGGTGGCGGCGACCGGCGCCCGCTACCAGTACAAGCCGGTGGCGCGGCTCTACACCTTCGACTACGCGGGCACCCTCTCCGCCGACTTCCGGCGCGACCTGAGCTCGGAGTTCACCTTCGGCACGCAGGTGATCGCCAACCGCTTCGGCTCGCTGCAGGGCAACGCCGAGGGGCTGCCCAGCAACAACGTGAGCCTGATCGGCCTGGCGGTCACCAACACGGCCAGCGAGGGGAAGTCGGAGCAGAGCACGGTGGGCTTCTTCGCGCAGGAGCAGCTCGGCTGGCGCGACCGCCTGTTCATCACGGCGGGGCTGCGCACCGACGACAACTCGGCGTTCGGCGAGGACTTCGACTTCGTGGTCTACCCCAAGCTGGGCGCTTCGTGGGTGGTCTCGGAGGAGCCGTTCTTCTCGGTGCCCGGGGTGGACCAGCTGCGCCTGCGCGCCGCGTGGGGCCGCGCCGGCAACGCGCCCGACCCGTACTCGGCCGAGCGGAACTTCGCGGTCACCAACGTGGTGCAGTCGGACCTGACCGCGCGCCCCGCGCTCGTCACCTCGAGCTTCGGCAACCCCGAGCTGCACGCGGAGAAGGGCGAGGAGTACGAGCTGGGCTTCGACGGCTCGTTCCTGAACGGCCGGATCGGCGTCGACTTCACCTTCTACAACAAGCTCACCAAGGACGCGCTGATCCCGGTGCCGGCGGCGCCGTCTTCCGGCTTCACCGCCAGCGTGCTCCAGAACGTGGGCGAGATCTCCAACCGCGGGACCGAGCTGGCGCTCGACATCCTGGCCGTGGAGACCGAGAACTTCACCTGGACCTCCCGGGTCAGCCACTCCACGAACCGCAACCGGCTGGAGTCGTGGGGCGGCGTGCGCGACGAGCCGATCTTCACCGGCTTCAGCCTGACCAACGTGGGAGTCCGCATCGCCGAGGGCGCGCCGCTGGGCCAGTTCTACGGCACGGTGCCCTCGGTGGACCCCGTCACCGGCGAGCTGCTGCGCGACGCGCAGGGGAACCTGATCGTGACCCGCGACACGGTGTACTTCGGCAACAACCAGCCGACCCGCACCCTCTCGTGGGACAACACGTTCCGGGTGTTCCGCAACCTGGCGCTGGGCTTCCAGCTCGACCACCAGGGCGGGCTCTACCAGATCAACCTGACCCGCCGCACGCGCACGCTCGACCAGGTGACGCGCGAGACGGTGGACCCGGCGGCCGACTCGCTGCAGCGGCGCATCCTCCTGTCGGGGGCCGGCGCGCAGTGGATCGAGAAGGCCGACTTCGTGAAGCTGCGCGAGATCTCGGCCAGCTACACGCTGCCGTCGCGCTTCGCCCGCCGCATGGGCGGGGAGGCGGTCATCCTCACCGTCTCGGCCCGCAACCTGAAGACCTGGACCGACTACACCGGGACGGACCCCGAGGTGAACGCCGCCGTCAGCGACTTCACGCTCGCGGAGACCAACTCGATTCCGCCGACGCGGCGCGTGACCGCCTCGGTCACGGTACGCTTCTAACTTCGTAGGGAGACGCAAAGCATGAGGCACACTCTCGGCAAGCGCGCGGGGCGGCTCCTGCTGGTCTTCGGACTGGCGGGGCTGGCCGCCTGCGACGCGCTGCTCAACGTAGACAACCCGGCCACCTTCTCCGACGCCGACCTGGACGACCCGGTGCTGGCGCCGCAGCTGGAGGCGGGGGTGGTGGCCCGGTTCAACCTGATGTACGACGAGCTCGCGCTCTACAGCGCGGTGCTCACCGACGAGGCGAACACCGGCCACAACTTCGAGCAGATCCAGCAGGTGGACCTGCGCCAGATCGACAAGACCAACACCTCGGCCAACGCCGACGTGTACAACCAGCTGCAGCGCACGCGCGCCGCCGCCGACAGCTTCGGCGCCCGGCTCACGCGGGTGCTGGGCGACAGCGCCACCAGCAGCCTCCGCATGGCGCGGGTGCAGGCCTACGGCGCGCTCAGCTACGTGCTGTTGGGCGAGTTCATGTGCGAGGCGCCGGTCGACCCGGCGCAGCCGGCGATCTCGTCGGACTCGATGTTCCGGATCGCCATCTCGCGGGCGAACGAGGCCGTCAACATCGCCAACGCCTTCCGGACGGCCGGCGGCGCGGCGGCGCGCGCCGACTCGATGATCAACCTGGCGCGGGTGTCGGCGGCCCGGGCGTACCTGAACCTGGGCGAGAAGGCGCAGGCGGCGGCGCTGGCGGCGCAGGTCCCGGCGGCGTTCGAGCTGCGCGTGTTCTACGACGACATCAACATGAACAACGGCTTCTTCGGGGCCACCCAGGGCTCGACGGGCCGGTGGATCGGGGTCGACGCCGCCTTCCGCGGGCTGAACGACCCGCGCGTGCGCCACGGCACCTCCTCGGTGACGGGGCACGACCGGGTGACGCCGCTGTTCATCCCCACCCTGGGCACCTCGTTCGGGGGCTTCAACCCGACGGCGACGATCGCGAACCAGCAGTACACGCGCAGCACGTCGATCCGGGTCTCCTCGGGGCTGGAGGCGCAGTACATCCGGGCCGAGGCCGAGGGGCTGAACGCCACCAACCTGGCGTTCGTGAACTCCCGCCGCGCGGTGGGCGGGCAGGCGGCGCTGCCGTCGACCATCACCCCGGCGGAGTTCCTGACCGCCCTGATCGACCAGCGCCGGCGCGACTTCTTCCTGGACGGGCACCGCCTGGGCGACCTGCGGCGCTACATCCGGCTCTACAACCTGGACTTCTTCCCCTCGGGGACGCGCGTCAGCCCGCGCTTCCCGGACTCGACGTACGGCACCGCGACCTGCTTCGTCCCGAGCCTCAACGAGGAGATCGGGAACCCCAACTTCTGAGCCGCTCCACGGCTCGGCAGCGAAGCAGCCGGCAGTGAAGAGCCTCCCCCGGGCAGCGGCCCGGGGGAGGCTCTTTTCTCGTCACGTGCCGTCTTGACGGGGATCGTTCGGGATCGAGATCCGCAACTGCCATGTCTCATACCACTTTGCAGAGCATCGTTCGGGTACAGCTTTCTGATAAAGCCTCACACAGAGGACACAGAGAACACAGAGAAACTTCAATCGCGTCTTCAGTTCCTCCGTGTTCTCTGTGTCCTCTGTGTGATTCCCAATCTGTTC
>DASVWD010000256.1 GCA_036389795.1 Longimicrobium sp. | reverse complement strand
TCCCCCGCTGCGCGGGAGAGGGAGAACACACCGCGGGGGCGAGGTTCCGAGCCTGAGCCGATCACTTTCGCACTTTCGCACTTTCGCACTCGCACTTCGCACCCCGCACTTCGCACTTCGCACTTTCTCACCGTCCGATCTCCACCCGCACGTACTCCGGGAACGGCTGGATCGTCTCCAGATCGTGCTCGAACAGCACCAGCTCGCCCTCGCGGGCCACCTCCTTGAAGCCGCCGAAGCGGTAGGTGACCTCCATCATCCGGTTGCGGCCGTTGGGCTTGAACTCGGCGCGCAGCTTCACCCCGGCTGCCTTCGCCTCGCTCATGACGTGGCTCATCATGATGGTGCCCACCCCGCGCGACATCACCCGGCAGCTCATCAGCAGCAGCTTGAGCGTCCAGTACTCCGGGGACGTCTTCTCCACCAGCGCCAGCCCGATCTTCCCGTAGGTGCCGTACCTGTCCTCCAGGCCGGCGACCAGGAGGATGTGGTCGGGAGAGGCGCGGAAGGCGTTCAGCTCGTCGTAGCCGTAGGTGTAGCCGGTGGTGTTGAGCTGGTTGGTGCGGACGGTCAGCTCCTCGGCGCGCTGCAGGTCGTCTTCGCTGCAGGGCGCCAGGGTGAAGCGCATGTCCAGCGTGCGCAGGAAGTCCTCCGACGGGCCGTGGAACGACTCCTCGGCGCGGTTGCGCTCGATGTCGGCCTGGTACATCCGCCGGCGGTTGCGGCTGTCCTCGGTGATGAACTCAGGGTTCAGCTCCGGCCGGCCGAGCAGGTCCGCCAGGTCGGCGGCGTCCAGCGTGCGCACGGCCGGGCAGGCGAAGGCCACCTCCTCGCGCTCGAACGGCTGGTCGTCGATGAAGAGGAAGGTGTCGAGGCCGATGTTCAGCTTCCGCGCGATGGCCGCGACGTTCTCGCCCTTGGCGTTCCAGTTGATGTGCGGGTACAGGAAGTACTCGGCGATGCCGAGCGCCTCCAGCCGCGCCATGGCCCGGTCGTGGTCGTTGCGGCTGGCGACGGACTGCAGGATGCCGCGCTGGTCCAGCTCGCGCAGGATCTCCGCGATGCCGGGGCGCAGCTCCACGTTCTCGTCTTCCAGGAGGATCCCGTCCCACACCGTGTGGTCCAGGTCCCAGACGACGCACTTCACGCCCCTGGGCTTCTTGCCTTCCTTCGCGCCTTCGGCGTTCACGGCGTCCTCTGTCATCGCCTCGCTCATCGATCGTCTTCGTCGTCTACGGTCCGCGCCGGGTCAGCGGCGTTACGAAACGCTGTCATCCTGAGGGCGCTGCTCCGGACCCGCGTCGGCACGGAAGCTGTCGCGCCCGAAGGATCTGCGGGTTGGGACTGCGCGTCAGGCTGTCTCACGCTCGGACCCGGCCGCAGATCCTTCGTCGCCGCCCGAGCTTCGGTTCATTCCGCTGGTTCCGCGCGGCGGCTCCTCAGGATGACAGCCCTGGGCCGTGGTTCGGAACCCCCTCCCGCCATTCAGCCCTACTGCGCCATCAGCGCCTCCGCCTCCTCGTCGGAAAGCGTCTCCAGCTCGGCGATGATGGCGTCTTCCACCAGCCGGGCGAAGCGGGCGATGGTCGGCGCCTCGAAGATGGCCTGCAGCGGCAGCTCCAGCTGGAACATGTCGCGCACGCGGGCCACGATCTGCGTCGCCAGCAGCGAGTGGCCGCCCAGGCCGAAGAAGTCGTCGTGGATGCCGATGCGCTCGATCCCCAGCAGCTCCTGCCAGAGCGCGGCGAGCTTCTCCTCCAGCTCGTCGCCCGGCGCGTGGTACTCGGTGTCCAGCTCCGGGCGCTCGTACAGCGTCCCGGCCGCGGCGGGGGTCTCCTGCTTCTTCGCGTCGGCCGCGCGCATGCGCTCCTCGATCTCCACCGGAGAGACCAGCAGCTGCGGCTCGCCGGCCAGCGCCAGCACGGCGGCGAGCGCGGCGCCCACCTCCGTCAGCGCGATGCCGGTCCCGTCGCCCGTGGCCACGTCCTCCTCGGGCGCCCAGCGGTCCCAGGCGACGCTCGTCCAGCGCGTGCCGCCCTCGCGCGCGTGCACCGCGGCGAAGGCGTCGGCCAGCGCGTTGGCGGCCGCCTGGCGCACCCGGCCCACGCTCCCCAGCACGCCCGCGAGGGAGGACTCGATCAGGCAGAAGTCCGGCGCGCGCTCGCCCAGCGCGGCGGCCAGGGCGCGCAACTCGTCCTCGATCGCGGCGACTTCGGCGGCCCATTCGGCCGGGCGCGCCTCGGCGATCGACGCAGGCTCGGCGGCGTGGCCCTGCTCGGGCGAGTAGACGATGCCGTCCAGCCGGCCGAAGCGGGCCTCGGCCCGCCGCAGCGCGTCCTCCACCCCGGCGGCGCTCGTCGGATCGTCGGTGACGGCGAGCACCTCCGCGCCGGCCGCCTCCAGCGCGTGCACCAGCGCGCCGTCGACGAAGCGCCCGGCCAGCGCGATGCGGGCGCCGGGGACGCGGGCGATCTCGCCGGCGAGGAAGCCGCTGCGCGACTCCAGCCCGCCGATCAGCAGGTAGGCGCCGCCTTCCTTCAGGCGCGCACCGGCGGCCGCCGCGCGCACCGGGCGGAAGCCGCGCGCCCAGCGGTGCCGGCCCCGGTACGCCGCCACCTGCTCGCCGCCCCCGGACAGGACTTCCGCGGCCAGGCGGGCGGCGAGGTCGGCCTCCTCGCGGCTCCCGGCGGCGGGGCGGACGACGTCCACCGCGCGGGTGCGGAGCGCCGGGTACTCCAGCGCCGCCGTCCGCGCGCCGGCCGGCAGCGCCGCGGCGCGCGGGTCCAGCGGCTCGTCGCCGGTGACCTCCTGCGCGCCCGCCGTCACCACCACCAGCTCCGCCCCGCCGTGCGCCGCGAGCGCGTCCGCCAGCAGGAGCAGCGACCCGAACGCCGCGCCCGGATCGCCGTCGGCCGCGCGCGCGTCGACGACGGTCTCGGGGCGGAAGCCGGCCGACAGCGCTTCCATCAGCGCGCGGTGGTCTTCGCGCGAGTCGCCGCGCAGGGTGAACGATCTCCCGTCACCCGCGAAGCGGTCCCCCGCGCGGGCGGCGGCGGCCTGGCACCCCGCGCGCTCCAGCGCCGCCGCGAGCGCATCGCCCAGCGGGCCGGCGGTGAGGACGAGGACGTGTTTCGCCGCGGCGTCCGCGGGCGGCGCCGGATGCTGCGTGCGCGTCCAGGTGGGGACGTGCGTCCAGTCCGCCGGGTCGGGCGAGCGGCCGCGCTTCGGTCCGGACTCGGCGGAGGCGTCTTCCGCCGGGGGCTCGATCCAGTAGCGCTGCCGCTCCCACGGGTAGGTGGGCAGGCGCACGCGCCGGCGCCGCTCGCCGCCGCGGAACGCCTGCCAGTCCGGCTGCACGCCCGCGAGCCAGAGCCGGCCGAGCGCTTCCAGCAGGAACTGCTGGTCCGGCTTGCGGTCGTATGCGTAGCGGAGGGACGGGACCACCGCCGCGGGCGGGTCCGCGTCCGCCGGGCGCTGGCGGACGAAGGTGGAGAGCGTCTGCCCGGGGCCGACTTCGAGGAGGACGCGGCCGGGCTCCTTCAGCAACTCGGAGATCCCCTCCGCGAAGCGCACGGTGCCCAGCAGGTGGCGCGTCCAGTAGCGCGCGTCGGTGGCCTCCGCGTCGGTGATCCACGTTCCCGTGACGTTGGAGATCATCGGGATCGCCGGCGGGCGCAGGCGCACGCGGGAGACGCGCCCGGCCAGCTCCTCCGCGACGGGCTGCATCATCGGCGAGTGGAAGGCGTGCGTGGTCGCCAGGCGCCGCGCGACGACGCCGGCCGCCTCCAGCCGCGCGCGCACCTGCTCCACCGCCTCCTCCGGCCCGGCGACGACGGTGAGGCCGGGCGCGTTCACCGTCGCGATCCCGACGCCCGGCGCCAGGTACGGACGGACCGCCTCGGGGTCGCGGGAGACGGCGAGCATGGCGCCGCCGGGGAGCCGCTGGATCATCCGCGCGCGGTCGGCCACCAGCGCCAGCGCGTCGTCCAGCGGCAGGATCCCGGCGACGCACGCCGCGGCGTACTCGCCCAGCGAGTGCCCGATCACCGCCTCGGGGACGATCCCCCAGCTCATCCACAGCCGCGCCAGCGCGTAGTCGACCACGAAGACGGCGGGCTGCGCCAGCTCGGTGCGGTTCAGCCGCTCCGCGTCGGGATCGGTCGACGCCGCCCGGCCGAGCATCCGCTTGAAGTCGACGCCGCCGGAGACGGGCGCGTCGGAGGGCGCCTCGCCGGGGAAGAGGACTTCGCGCAGGTCGAGTCCGAGATGCGGCCTGAGCAGCTCGGCGCAGCGGTCCACTTCGGCGCGGAAGACGGGCTCCGCCTCGTACAGTCCGCGCGCCATGTCCGGGTAGTGGTCGCCCAGCCCGGGGAAGAGGAACGCCACCGACCGGCTCCCGCCCTCGGCCAGCCCCGACGCGGTCCGCTCGGGGTGGCGCTCCGCGAGCAGCTTCGCCGCGTCCTCCCCCTCGCGCACGACGAGCGTGCGCCGGTGCGGGAAGGCACGCCGCCCCTCGCGCAGCGTGAAGGCGACGTCCGCGAGCGGCAGGTCGGGGTGGCTCGACAGGTGGTCCGCCAGCCGGTCCGCCGCCGCGTCCAGTGCCTGCGGAGAACGCGCGGAGAGGGCGAGGAGCTGCCACGGGCGCGAGGGGCCGGACGGCTCCGGCGCCGGCGCCTCTTCGAGGACCACGTGCGCGTTCGTCCCGCCGATGCCGAACGACGACACGCCCGCGCGGCGCGGCACCCCGTCCGGCGTCTCCCACGGCTGCAGCTTCGCGGCGATGTAGAACGGGCCGCCGGCGAGGTCGAGCTTCGGGTTCGGCGCCTGGAAGTGCACCGTAGGCGGGATCTCCCGGTGCTCCAGCGCCAGCACGGTCTTGATGAGCCCGGCCACGCCCGCCGCCGAGTCCAGGTGGCCCAGGTTCGTCTTCACCGAGCCGACGGCGCAGGATCCCGCGCGGTCCGTGCGGGCGCGGTAGGCGCGGGTGAGCGCGGCGACCTCGATGGTGTCGCCCAGCTCGGTGGCCGAGCCGTGCGCCTCGACGTAGGTCACCGTCGACGGGTCGACGTCCGCCGCCGCCAGCGCCTCGACGATCACCGACGACTGGCCCTCGACGCCCGGCGCCGTGTAGGCCACCTTCGCCGCGCCGTCGTTGTTGATGGCCGAGCCCCGGATCACCGCGCGCACCGGGTCGCCGTCGCGGAGCGCGTCGGAGAGGCGCTTCAGCACCACCACGCCCACGCCGCTCCCCGAGAGCGTCCCGCCCGAGCGCGCGTCGAAGGCGCGGCAGTGCCCGTCGGGCGACACGATGCTGCCGGGCGCCCAGAGGTAGCCGGTGTCCTGCGGCACGTTGACGGAGGCGCCGCCGGCCAGCGCCAGGTCGCTCTCGCCGTTCAGCAGGCTCTGCACGGCCAGGTGCACGGCGACGAGCGAGGTGGAGCAGGCGGTCTGCACGTTCACGCTGGGGCCGCGCAGGTCCAGCTTGTACGAGGTGCGCGTGGCCAGGAAGTCCTTGCCGCTGGCCAGGCTGGACGCCAGGGGGCCGATCGAGGCCATCAGCTCCAGGTTGGGAAGGACGTGGCGCTCGGTGTAGCCGCTGTGCCCGGCGCCGGCGTAGACGCCCACGCGCCCCCGGACGGTCTCGGGGGCGTAGCCGGCGTCTTCCAGCGCCTCCCAGGCGCACTCCAGGAAGATGCGGTGCCCCGGCTCCAGCAGCTCGGCCTCGCGCGGCGAGTAGCCCCAGAAGCCGGCGTCGAAGTGCTGCACGTCGCGCAGCCTGCCGGCGGACTTCACGTAGTCGGGGTTGGCGAGCAGCTCGTCGGGGACGCCGGCCGCGCGCAGCTCGTCGTCGGTGAAGTGGGTGATCGACTCCACTCCCTCGCGCAGGTTGCGCCAGAAGCCCTCCAGGTCGTCCGCCCCCGGGAAGCGCCCCGCCATGCCGATGACCGCGACGTCGAAGTCGCCGCCGCGCGCGTCGTCGGCCGACGTGCCGTCAGGCTGCATCTCGTCGAACTGCTCGCTCATCGCTGAATCCTCTTGTATGTCCGTCACAGTGGTCGATTCTCGGAACTGCACGACTGCCACTTCGGGGCGTTGCGACTGACTTTCTCGTAACGCCGCCGGTGACGCCCCCTCCCCGACCCGCAGGAGCGGGGCGGTGGAGGGAGAACTGCAACTGCGCCTAACTCACCCTCCCGCGCGGAGTTCTCCCCCCTCTCCCCTCGTGGGAGAGGGGGGCCGGGGGGGGAGAGGGGGCACCCGGCCGAGCGCGGAGCCTACCTCCCCCGTCTCCTCTGCATCATCTCCCGCCTGCCCGCGCCCCGCTCGGCGCTGGCTCGCGCCGCCTCGTCGGCCTTCGCTACGCCCGCCTCCTCCGCCGCTCCGGCGGGCTCCAGGTGCGCGGCGAGGGCGCCGACGGTGGGGTACTGGAAGATGTCCACCACCGACACCTCGCGGCCCAGCGCCTCGCGCAGCTTCTCCTGCATGCGGGCCACGAGCAGCGAGTGGCCGCCGATCTCGAAGAAGTTGTCGTCGAGCCCCACGCTCTCCACGCCCAGCACTTCCTGCCACACGGCGGCGAGCTTCCGCTCCAGCGCGCTCTGCGGCACGGAGACGGCGGCGCGCTCGGTGGCGGCCGGGGGCGCGGGGAGGCGGCGGCGGTCCACCTTGCCGTTGGGGGAGACGGGGAGCGCGTCCATCGCCACGAACACTGCGGGGACCATGTAGTCCGGCAGCCGCTCGCGCAGCCACGCCCGCAGCTCCCCCGACGACGGCGCCGTGAAGCCGGGCGCCGGCTCCAGGTAGGCCGCCAGCCGCTTCTCGCCCGTGTCGTCGCGCACGACGACGGCGGCCTGGCCCACGGCGGGGTGCGCCAGGAGCGCGACCTCCACCTCGCCCAGCTCGATGCGGTAGCCGCGCACCTTCACCTGCTCGTCGGCGCGGCCCAGGTACTCCAGCTCGCCGTCCGCCAGCCAGCGCGCGCGGTCGCCGGTGCGGTACATCCGCGCGCCGGGCTCGGACGAGAACGGATCGGGGACGAACGCCGCGGCCGTCATCCCCGGCTTCCCCAGGTAGCCGCGCGCCAGCCCCTCGCCGGCCACGTACAGCTCGCCCGCCACGCCGATGGGGACGGGCACGAGCCGCGCGTCGAGCACCCAGGCGCGGTGGTTGTCCACCGGCCGGCCGATCGGCGGCAGCCCCGCGCCGTCGTGCGGCACCGCGGCCCAGGCGCTGACCACGCTGTTCTCCGAGGGCCCGTAGAGGTTCTCGAGCCGGAGCCCCGCGGGCGGCCGCCGGCGCAGCGCGTCGCCGCCGGTGAACATGGCGCGCAGCCGGGGCGGCCGGGGGGCGCCGCGCTCCATCGCCTCCAGCACCGCCTCGCACGCCGGGGTGGGAAGGAAGGAGAGGGTGACGGCGTTGCCGTCCAGCCAGCGCAGCAGCACCGGCGGGTTCGCGCGCACCTCGTCGGGGGCCACGTGCAGCGAGGCGCCGGCCGTGAGCGCCGCCCACGTCTCCCACGCGCTCGCGTCGAACGACGGGCTGGCCAGCTGGGTCGTCCGGTCGTCGGGACCGAGCTCGAACGCCCGCCGGTGCCAGGCGACCAGGTTCGCCACGCCGCGGTGCGGGACCGCCACGCCCTTCGGCCGGCCCGTCGACCCGCTGGTGTAGATGACGTAGGCGACGTGGTCCGGATCGACGGCGACGCCGGGATTCGCGTCCGGCTCCGACGCGAGCGCCGCTTCCTCCTCGTCCAGCGCGATGACCCCCACCCCACCCTCCCCCGCCCGCTCCCGCGGGTGGGGGAGGGCCGGGGAGGGGGCCTCACCGGCGGCGTCCGCGCGGTAGCCCGCATCGCCCGTCGTCACCCGGTCCCGCAGCCCGGCGCGCGTCAGCACCACCGTCACCTCGGCGTCGCGCAGCATGTAGGCGATGCGCTCCGGCGGCGAGGCGGGGTCGAGCGGGAGGTACGCGCCGCCCGCCTTCAGCACCGCCAGCTCGGCCGCGACGATCGCCGCCGAGCGCTCCAGCAGCACGGCCGCGCGCCGCTCGGGGCCGACGCCGAGCCGCCGGAGCCGGTGCGCGAGGCGGTTGGCCCGCACGTTCAGCTCCGCGTAGGTCAGCCGCCCGTCGGCGGCCTCCACGGCGAGGGCGTGCGGCTGCCGGGCGGCGCAGGCCTCGAACAACTCGTGCACGGCGGCCCGCGGCGCGGGATGCACTTCGCCGCGGCTCCACGCGCCGAGGACGAGGGCCTTCTCCTCCTCCGGCAGCAGCGGCAGGTCGGAGACGCGGCGGTCGGGGTCCGCGGCCGCGGCGGCCACCAGGACGCCCAGCTGCGCCGCCAGCCGCTCCATCGTCCCCCGGTCCCACAGGTCCGACGCGTACTGGATCACCCCGCGCAGCACGCCGCCGTGCTCGGCCATGGCCACGGTCAGGTCCACCTTGGCCGTCCCCGTGTCGCCCTCGCCCGCCTCCACCGCCAGCCCGGCGAACCCGGGATCGGCGTCCGCGGCGGCCGCGCCGGCCGTCTGCAGGCTGAAGATCACCTGGAAGAGCGGGTGCCGGGCCAGGCTCCGCTCCACGCGCAGCTCCTCCACCAGCCGCTCGAAGGGGACCTCCTGGTGCGCGTAGGCGTCGAGCGTGGTCTCGCGCACCTGCGCCAGCAGCTCGCGGAAGGTGGGGTCGCCGGAGAGGTCGGCCCGGAGCGCCAGCGTGTTGAGGAAGACGCCGATCAGCGGCTCGGTCTGCTCCGGCGTGCGCCCGGCGATCGGCGAGCCCACCACCACGTCCTCGGTCCCCGACCAGCGGAAGAGGAGGACGTCGAGCGCCGCCAGCAACGCCATGAACAGCGTCGCCCCGCTCTTCCGGGCCAGCTCGGCCACCGCCGCGGAGGTCTCGGGCGGCAGCTCGAAGGGGATCGTCCCCCCGCGGAAGCTCTGCACCGGCGGGTGCGGCCGGTCGGTGGGCAGGGCCAGCGTGGCCGCGCCCGCCAGCCGCTCGCGCCAGAAGCCGACCTCCGCCTCCAGCGACGCGCCGTCCAGCCGCCGGCGCTGCCAGAGGGCGTAGTCGGGATACTGCACCGGCAGCGGCGGCAGCCCGGCGTCGCGCCCCTCGCGCGCGGCGTCGTAGAGCGCCGCCAGCTCGCGGAAGAGGATCCCCATCGACCAGCCGTCCGCCACGACGTGGTGCAGCGTGAGCAGGAGCAGGTGCTCGTCGTCCGCCAGTCGGACCAGCCGCGCGCGCAGGAGCGGCCCGGCCGCGAGATCGAACGCCGCGCGCGACTCCGCGTCGGAGATGCGCTTCGCCTCCGCGCTCCGCGCCTCCTCGTCCGCGACGGACGTCAGGTCGTCCAGCGGGAGGGGGATGGAGAGCGCGGGAAGGACGACCTGCACCGGCTCGCCGCCTTCCGCGCGGAAGACGGTGCGCAGCGCTTCGTGGCGGGCGACCAGGCCGTCCAGGGCGCGGCGGAGCGCGTCCGCGTCCAGGTCGCCGCGGAGGTGGAGGACGGTCGGCAGGTTGTAGGCGGCGGGCGCGGCGCCCAGGCTCTCGACGAACCAGAAGCGCTGCTGGGCGAAGGAGAGCGGCGCCCGCTCCCCGCGCGGCTGGGGGACCAGCGGCGGCAGGCGGTGCTCCCCGCCCGCGCGCGCGGCCACGGCGCGCGCCGCCAGCCCGGCCACGGTGGGCGCCTCGAAGAGCGCGCGCAGCGGCAGGTCCACGCCGAACGCCCGGCGCAGGCGCGAGACCACCTGCGTGGCGCGCAGCGAGTGGCCGCCCAGCTCGAAGAAGTTGTCGTGCACGCCGGGACGCGCGCCCAGCACGCGCTCCCAGATCCCGGCCACCACCTCCTCGGCCGGGGTGCGCGGCGGGACGCGCCCCGCCTCGGCGGAAGCCGGCTCGGGCTCCGGGAGCGAGCGGCGGTCCACCTTGCCGGTGGGGGTGAGCGGCATCCGCTCCAGCACCACCCACGCGGCGGGGACCATGAAGTCGGGGAGCCGCGACGCGACGTGCGCGCGCAGCTCGGACGGCGCCGGCGCCGCGCCCTCGGCGGGGACCAGGTAGGCCACCAGGCGCTTTTCGGTCCCCTCCCCGCGCACGGCGACGGCGGCCTCGCGCACGGCGGGGTGCGTCCCCAGCACCGCCTCCACCTCGCCCGGCTCCACGCGGAAGCCGCGGATCTTCACCTGGAAGTCCACGCGGCCGATGTACTCCAGCTCGCCGTCCGTCCGCCAGCGCACCCGGTCGCCGGTGCGGTAGAGCCGCTCGCCGGGGGTGCGGGAGAAGGGGTCGGGGACCCACTTCTCGGCGGTGAGCGCCGGGCGGTCCAGGTAGCCGCGCCCCAGGCTGGCCCCGCCCGCGTACAGCTCGCCGGGGACGCCCGGCGGCACCGGGTTCAGGTGCCGGTCCAGCACGTACAGGCGCGTGTTGTCCAGCGCCAGGCCGATCGGCGGCAGCAGCGGCCAGGCGTCGGGGTCGCCGCCCAGCCGGTGGGCGCTGATCACGTGCGTCTCGGCCGGGCCGTACTGGTTGACGAGCCGGGCGCCCGGGTTGGCGCGGAAGAGGGCGCGCAGCTGCGGCGTGGAGCGCAGCGCCTCGCCGGCGGTGTTCACCTGGCGCAGGGCGGGGAGGCGCGCGTCGGCCCCTTCCGCCGCCTCGGCCAGGTTCTGCAGCCCGGCGAAGGGGATGTAGAGCCGCTCCACGCGGTGCTCGCGCAGGTGGGCCAGCAGGCGCTCGGCGTCGCGGCGGCTGTCCTCGTCGATCATCACCACGGAGCCCCCCGTGGCCCAGGCGCCGAAGATCTCCAGGTACGAGGGGTCGAAGGAGAGCGAGGCGAACTGGAGCGTCCGGGCCGCCGGCTCCGGCCCGAAGTGCCGGACCTGCCAGAGGAGGAGGTTCACCAGCGCCCGGTGCGGGAGCGCCGCGCCCTTGGGCCGCCCCGTGGAGCCCGAGGTGTAGAGCACGTAGCAGAGGCTCTCGGGGTCGAGCGGCACCCGCAGCGGCTCCGCGCTCTCCCGCGCGATCTCCTCCGCGTCGCCGTCCAGCCGCACCACGGGCGTGCCCGTCTCCGGGAGCCGCGCGGCGACGGCGGAGGTGGCCAGCAGCACGGCGGCGCGGCTGTCGCGGAGCATGTAGGCCGCGCGCTCGGCCGGGTAGGCGGGGTCCACGGGGACGTAGCCGCCGCCCGCCTTCAGCACCGCCAGCACGGCCACCGGCAGGTCGAGCGAGCGCTCCAGCGAGATCGCGACCAGGCTGTCGGGGCCCACGCCGAGCTTCGCCAGACGCCGGGCGAGCCGGTTCGACCGCCGGTCGACCTCCGCGTACGTCAGCCGCTCGGCGCCCCACTCGACGGCGGCGGCGTCCGGCGTCCGCGCGGCCTGCCGGGCGAAGAAGTCGTGGACGACCAGCCCCTCGTATCCCGGCCGGTCCGTCGCGTTGAAGGTCTCCACCACCAGCCGGCGCTCGGCGGGCGAGAGCATCGGCAGCGCGGAGACCGGCGCGTCGGGCGCGGCGGCGGCGGCGCGCAGCAGCGCGTCCAGGTGCGAGACGAGGCGGACGACGGTCGGCGCGTCGAAGAGCGCCGTGGCGTACTCCACCCACCCGCCGACGCCGTTCCTGTCTTCGTAGAGGCCGACGGTGAGATCGAAGCGCGAGGTGCCCAGCTCGGCCTCGCGCCCCCGGATCCAGGCGTCGCCCAGCTCCAGGGCGCCGCCGGGGGCGTTCTGCAGCGTGAACATCACCTGGAAGAGCGGCGAGTGGCTCAGGGAGCGCTCCACCTTCAGCTCGTCCACCAGCTTCTCGAACGGCACGTCCTGGTGGGCGTACGCCTCCAGCGTGGTCTCGCGCACGCGCCCCAGCAGCTGGCGGAACGACGGGTCGCCGGAGACGTCGGCGCGGAGCGCCAGCGTGTTGCTGAAGAAGCCGATCAGCGCCTCCAGCTCCGGCCGCGTGCGGTTGGCGATCGGCGTCCCCACCACCAGGTCTTCCTCGCCCGACCAGCGGTGCAGCACCGCGGCGAAGGCGGCCAGCAGCGTCATGAACGGCGTGGCCCCCTCGCGCGCGGCCCACTCGCGCGCCGCCCGCGCCGCCTCGGGCGACAGCTCGAAGTGGTGGGTGCCGCCGCGCAGGTCCTGCACCGCCGGGCGCGGCCGGTCGAACGCCAGGTCCAGCGTGGCCGGGGCGCCGCGCAGCCGCTCGCGCCAGTAGGCGAGCTGCCGCTCCAGCTCGTCCCCCGCCAGCCACCCGCGCTGCCACGCCGCGAAGTCCGCGTACTGGACCGGGAGATCGGGAAGCGGCGGCGGCTCGCCGCGGCGGAAGGCGCCGTACAGCGCCGTCAGCTCGCCGTGCAGCACCCCGGCCGACCAGGCGTCGAACGCGGCGTGGTGGAAGACGAGCAGGAGGACGTGCTTCTCCGGCTCCAGGCGCAGGACCGTGGTGCGCACCAGCGGCCCGGTGCGCAGGTCGAACGGCCGCCGCGCCTCCGCCGCGATGCGCCGGTCGGCTTCCGCCTCGCGCTCCCCTGTCGGGACGAGCGAGAGGTCGGCGAAGGACACCGCGAAGCCTTCCGCCGGGAGGATGCGCTGCACGGGGCCGTCGTCGCCGGGGACGAAGGCAGTGCGCAGCGCCTCGTGCCGGCGGACGATCTCCTTCACCGCGGCTTCGAGGGCCGGGAGATCCACGCCGCCCGCGAGCTCCAGCGCCTGCGGGACGTTGTAGTGCGGCGACCCGGGCTCGAGCTGCTCCAGGAACCAGAGCCGCTCCTGCGCGAACGAGAGCGGCAGGTCGCGCGAGCGGTCGGCGCGCGGGATCGGCCCGGCGGGCGCGGCGGCGGCGGGGAGGGCCTCGCCGCGCAGCGCGTCGATCCTGGCCGCGAGCGCGGCGAGCGTGGGCGACTCGAAGACGGTGCGCAGCGGGATCTCGACGCCCAGCGCGTCGCGGATCCGCGAGACCAGCTGCGTGGCCAGGAGCGAGTGGCCGCCCAGGCGGAAGAAGTCGTCCGCGGCGCCCACGCGCTCCACGCCCAGCAGCGCCGGCCAGAGCCCGGCCAGCGCCTCTTCCGTCGCCGTGGACGGGGCGGCGTAGTCCTCTTCCGACACGGCCTCGGGCTCGGGGAGCGCGCGGCGGTCCACCTTCCCGTTCGGCGTGAGCGGGAGCGCGGCGAGGACCACGACGGCGGAGGGGACCATGTACTCCGGGAGCAGGCGCCCCAGGTGGCCGCGCAGGGCGGCGGGCGACGCCTCCGCCTCGTCCGCCACGGCCCAGGCGACCAGGCGCTCCCCACCCGCCGCGTCGGGACGCGCCGCCACGACGGCGTCGCGGACGGCGGGGTGGGCGCGCAGGGCGGCCTCCACCTCGCCGGGCTCGATCCGGTAGCCGCGCACCTTCACCTGCTCGTCGGCGCGGCCCAGGAAGTCGAGCTGCCCGTCCTCGCGCCAGCGCACGCGGTCGCCCGTGCGGTAGAGCCGCGCGCCGGGCCCGGAAGAGAAGGGATCGGGGACGAACGCCGCGGCCGTCATCCCCGGCCGCCCCAGGTAGCCGCGCGCCACGCCGGCGCCGCCCACGTACAGCTCGCCGGGGACGCCGGGCGGCACGGGGCGCATCTCCCCGTCGAGGACGTACGTCGTCGCGTTCTCCAGCGGCCGGCCGATCGGGGGACGCGACGGCGAGGGCTCCAGCGGGTCCGAGATCGACGCGCAGACGGTGGCCTCCGTCGGCCCGTAGGCGTCCAGGAAGCGGCGGCCGGGGGCCCAGCGCGCGGCCACCTCCGGCGGGCACGCCTCGCCCGCCGTGACCAGCGTCTCCAGGTGGGGAAGGTCCGCGTCCCCCAGCACCGCGAGCGCGGAGGGGGGCAGGGTGGCGACCGTGACGCGCTCGCGCCGCAGCAGCCAGAGCAGGTCCGCGCCGGGGAGCAGCGCCTCGCGCGGGGCGAGGACGAGCGTGGCGCCCGCCGCCAGCGCCGTCAGCACCTCCGAGACCGACGCGTCGAAGCTCACCGAGGCGAACTGGAGCACGCGGCTCTCCGGCGCGACCCGGAACGCATCGACCTGCGCCCGCACCAGGTTGGCCACGCCCCGGTGCGGCACCGCCACGCCCTTGGGCCGGCCCGTGGAGCCCGACGTGTAGATGACGTACGCCAGGTTGTCGGGATCGACCTCCGCCTCGTCCGCCCGCAGCGGCGGGGCGGCGGCGATCTCCTCCCGGTCGCGCTCGAGCGAGAGCACGGGGCCGGCGAAGCCCTCCAGCGCCGCCGGCACGCCGGAGCGGACGACGAGCGCCGCGGCGCCGCAGTCCTCCAGCATGTACGCCAGCCGCCCGGACGGGTACGCCGGGTCGAGGGGGACGTAGGCGCCGCCCGCCTTGAGCACCGCCAGCAGCGCCGCGACCAGGTCCGGCGAGCGCTCCAGCGCCAGCGCCACGCGCCGCTCGGGGCCCACGCCCAGCGCGCGCAGGCGGCGGGCGAGGCGGGCGGCGCGCGCGTCCAGCTCCGCGTAGGTGACCCGCTCGCCCAGGAAGGAGAGGGCGGCGGCGCCCGGCGTCCGCGCGGCCTGCGCCTCGAAGAGCCGGTGGACGGGGACGGCGGGAACGGGGCGGACGGCGCCGCGCGGCCACTCGCGCGCCACCCGCGCGCGCTCCTCGGCCGTCATCAGGTCGATCTCGGAGCGGCGCAGGCCGGGGTCCTCGGAGACCGTCTCCAGCACGCGGAGGAAGTGGTCGACCAGGCGCTCCGCCGTGGGCGCGTCGAACAGGTCCTCCATCCACTGCGCCTGCACCACCAGGTCGGCGTCCTCCTCGACCACCTCGAACGCCAGGTCGAACTTGGCCGAGCGGTACTCCACCGGCTGGAAGTCCACCTCCACGCCGCCCAGCGCCAGCCGGTCGCTCCGCGCGTTCTGGAGCGAGAACAGCGCCTGGAACACGGGGTTCCGGCTCAGGTCGCGCGGGATCCTGAGCTCCTCGACCACGCGCTCGAAGGGGAGCTCCTGGTGCTGGAAGGCGTCCAGCAGCGACTCGCGCTCGCGCCGCACCAGCTCGCGGAACGCCGGGTCGCCGGAAAGGTCGGTCCTGAGCGCCAGCGTGTTCACGAAGAAGCCGACGATCTCCTCCACCTCGCGCCGGGTGCGCCCGGCCACGGGCGTGCCCACCACCACGTCGCCCTGCCCCGAATGGCGCATCAGCACCACGCGGAAGGCGGCCAGCAGCACGGCGAAGAGGGTGGTCCCCTCTTCCAGCGCCAGCGCGCGCAGCGGCCCCGCGATCCCCTCGACGTGGCGGAAGGAGTGCCCGCCCCGGTGCGAGACGGCGGGGGGGCGTGGCCGGTCGGTGGGGAGCTCCAGCGCGGGCGGCGCGCCCTCCAGCGCCCGGCGCCAGAACGCCAGGTGCTGCTTCAGGTTCTCGCCGCTCAGGTACTCGCGCTGCCACGCCGCGTAGTCGGCGTACTGGAGCGCGAGCGGCGCCAGCGGGCTGGGCTCGCCGCGGCGGAAGGCGTCGTAGAGCCGGTTCAGCTCCGACACCATGATCCCGATGCTCCACCCGTCGCTGACGATGTGGTGGATCGTCACCAGCAGCGTGTGCTCCTCGGGCCCCAGGCGGACCAGGCGGGCGCGCATGACGGGGCCGCGCTCCAGGTCGAAGCCGGTGTTGGCGTCGTCGCTGGCGATCCGCTCCGCCCGGGCCTCGCGCTCGGCCGCGGGAAGGGCGGAGAGGTCGACCACCGGGAGCGGGACGGGCTCGAAGGGGTGGATCACCTGCACCGCCCGGCCGCCCCGCTCCGCGAAGGTGGTGCGCAGCGTCTCGTGGCGCTCGCGCAGCGCGTCCAGCCCCCGCTCCAGCGCGGGGACGTCGAGGGGGCCGCGCAGGCGGACGGGGAAGAGGACGTTGTAGGTGGGCGCCCCCGGCTCCAGCCGGTCGAGCACCCACAGCCGCTGCTGGGCGAACGACAGCGGGAACGGCTCGCCCGTGCGCCCGCGCGGGGCCAGCTCGGGCCCGGCCTTCTGCGCGCGCGCCGTCTTCAGCCGCATCTCCAGCAGCCGCCGCTTCTCCGGAGAGAGCTCCGCCAGCTTGCTCAGCAGGTCCGTCATCCGCCCTTCATCCGAAAGAAAGTCACGCCGTGGCCACGGCGATCGCGTTGCTTCGTCTCGCTCGACCGGCATCCTCGCGAGGGCCGCCGGTGAGGCCCCCTCCCCGGCCCTCCCCCGCCCGCAGGAGCGGGCGGGAGAGGGAGAACCGCGAACTGCGAACGACCGCCCGGCCACGCCGAGGTCATCCCGAGGGGCGCGGTAGCGACCCGACTTCGCGCCCGCTCGACCGGCACCCTCGCGGGGGCCGCCGGTGATGCCCCCTCCCCGACCCTCCCCCGCCCGCCGGAGCGGGCGGGAGAGGGAGAACCGCAACTGCGCGACAGCCTGGCCGACCGAACCGATGTCGTCCCGATGGGCGCGGCAGCGACCAGAGGGATCTACTCGCCCCCACTGGAGGGTCGCCCCGACGCGAAACCTCGCCGGGCACGTCCGTCAGACCCTCGACGCGCCTACGCCTCCATCAGCGCGCGCAGCTCCTCCTCCGGCATCTCCTCCATCAGCGCGGCGAGGGCCTCGTCGCGGGCGGCGTCGACGCGCGCGGCCACGCCGGCGAGCGTCGGCGCCTCGAAGACGGCCCTGAGCGGCAGCTCCACCTCGAAGCGCTCCAGCACCGCCGCGACCAGCCGCATCGCCAGGAGCGAGTGGCCGCCGAGGAGGAAGAACGAGTCGTCGGCGCCCACGCGCTCTACCCCCAGCAGCTCGCCCCAGAGCTCCGCCAGCGCCTCTTCCGTGGGCGTCGAGGGCGGCCGGCCGGCCTTCGGCCCGCTCCGCCCGGGGGCGGGGAGGGCGCGGCGGTCCACCTTGCCGCTGGGGGTGAGCGGGAGCGCGTCGAGCACGACGAACGCACCCGGCACCATGGGCTCGGGGAGGCGCGCGGCCAGGTGCGCCCTCAGCTCCTCGGCGGCGGGCGCGGCGCCGTCCGCGGGGACGACGTAGCCCACCAGCCGCGGGTCTCCGGCCACGTCCTCGCGGGCGGCGGCGACGGCGTCGCGCACGGCCGGGTGCTCGCGCAGCGCGGCCTCGATCTCCCCCGGCTCCACGCGGAAGCCGCGCACCTTCACCTGCTCGTCCACGCGGCCGAGGAAGTCGAGCTGCCCATCCTCGCGCCAGCGCACGCGGTCGCCCGTCCGGTAGAGCCGCGCGCCGGGCTCGGAGGAGAACGGATCGGGGACGAAGCGCTCCGCCGTCAGCCCCGGCCGCCCCAGGTAGCCGCGCGCCACGCCCACGCCGCCGACGTACAGCTCGCCCGGCGCGCCGGGGGGGACCGGGTGCATCGCCGCGTCGAGCACGTGCGCCGTGGCCCCGGGCATCGGGCCGCCGATCGCCGGGCGGGGGTCGGGGGCGGGGTCGACCGCCAGCGTCGCGCAGACGGTGGTCTCCGTGGGGCCGTAGGCGTTCACGAAGCGCCGCCCCGCGCCCCAGCGCCGCGCCGCCTCGCCGCCCACGGCCTCGCCCGCGGCGACGACGGTGGCGAGCGCGGGCAGCTCCGCGTCGGGGAGCGCGGCGAGCACGGAGGGCGGCAGCGTGGCCACGGTGACCGCCTCCGCGCACAGGAGGCCGAGCAGCCCGGGGCCGGGGAGGAGCGCGTCCGCCGTCCCCATCACCAGGCAGGCGCCGTTCAGCAGCGCGTGCGCGGCCTCCGCCACCGCCGCGTCGAAGGAGAACGAGGCGAACTGGAGCACGCGGCTCCCAGGGCCGATCCCGAACGCCTCGCGCTGCGCCTCCGCCAGGTTCCCGATCCCCAGGTGCGGCACCACCACGCCCTTCGGCCGCCCCGTCGACCCGGAGGTGAAGATCACGTACGCCGCGCTCCCGGGATCGACCTCGACCGGGAGGTTCGCATCGCTCTCCCGCTCCAGCTCCTCCGCTACGGCGTCCAGCGCAATGACCATCGCGCCCGTAGACGGGAGATCGGGGAGGAGCGAGGAGTGCGTGAGGACGACGCGGGCGCCGGAGTCCTCCAGCATCCAGCGGCGCCGCTCGGCCGGGTAGCGCGGGTCGACGGGGAGGAACGCGCCGCCCGCCTTGTTCACCGCCAGCAGCGCCACCACCAGCTCCGGCGAGCGCTCCAGCGACACGGCGGCCACTGTCTCCGCCCCCACGCCCAGCGCGCGGAGCCGGCGCGCCAGGCGGTTGGCCCGCGCGTTCAGCTCCGCGAAGGGGATCGTCTTCCCCTCGAAGCGGATCGCGGGCGCCTCCGGCCGGCGCGCGGCCGCCTCCTCGAAGAGGCGGTGGAAGGGCGCGCGCGGCGCGTCCGCGGCCGGTCCGCGGCTCCACGCCGCCAGCGCGCGCCGGTCGCCCTCCGTGAGCGGCGCCACCTCGCCCACGGCGCGCTCGGGGGACTCCGCCAGCGCCGCGGCCAGGGCGCGGTACCGCTCGGCGAGGCGGCGCGCGGCGCCGGCGGTGAAGCGCGCGGCGTCGTAGGTCAGGCGGAGCTCCAGCGCCCCGCCGCGCGGGACGACGGCCACCGCCAGCGGGTAGTTGGTGCGCTCGACCAGCTCGGCGTCGGCGGCCTCGAGATCCGGCTCCCCGCGCTCCGCGCCGGCGGGGGCGGGGGCGGGGAGGGCCGGGTAGTTCTCGAAGACGTAGAGCGACTCGAAGAGCGCCCGGTCGCCGGGGACGCCGCTCCACCGCCGCACCTCGGTGAGCGGCGCGTGCTCGTACTGGCGCGCCTCCAGCTGCGCGCGCTGCACCTCGCGCAGCCACTCCAGCACGCGCGCGCCGCGCCGCACGCCCACCCGCGCGGGGATGGTGTTGATCATCATCCCCACGATCTCCTCCACCCCGGGGAGGTCGGCCGGGCGCCCGGAGACGGTGGTGCCGAAGAGCACGTCGTCCTCGCCCGCGTGGCGCGCGAGGAGCAGCGCCCACGCGCCCAGGAAGAGCGTGTTGAGGGTGATGCGCCCCTCGCGGGCGAAGGCGCCGAGCGCGGCGGCCTCCGCGGCCGGGAGGGCGAGCGCCACCTCGCCGAACTCGGACGGGGCGCCGCCGGGGCCCGCCGCCGCGCCGGCCAGCGGGAGCGGCGTGGGCCGGGCGAAGCCCGCCAGCGCGCGACGCCAGAACGCTTCCGCGGCCCCCGCGTCCTGCCGCGCCAGCCACGCCACGTAGTCGCGGTACGGCCGCGGCGCGGGGAGGTCGGCGCCGCGCCCGGCCGCGTACGCCGCGTAGAGCGCGTCCACCTCGCCGTACAGCCGCGGCGCCGACCAGCCGTCGAAGACCAGGTGGTGGTGCGTGAGCACCACCCGCCACTCGGCGTCGGCCAGGCGCGCCAGGGTGAGCCGCAGCAGCGGCGCGCGCGCCGGGTCGATCCCGCGCCGGAGCTCCTCCCCGGCCAGCGCGCGGAGGCGGCCGGGGAGCTCGCCCCGCGGCACGCCGCGCAGGTCCAGCCGGCGCACCGGGAGCCCGGCGCGGCGCAGCACCACCTGCACCGGCCCCCCGGCCCCCGCGTCCACGAAGGCCGTGCGCAGCGCCGGGTGCCGGCCGACCACCGCCTCCCAGGCGCGCGCGTAGGCGTCCGCGTCGAAGCCGCCGCGCAGGGTGAACGCCGCCTGCCCCACGTACGCGTCCGACTCCGGCGTCAGGCGCGCGTGGAAGAGCATCCCCTGCTGGAGCGGGGTGAGCGGGTAGACGTCCTCCACCTCGCCCGGCCGCGCCCCGGCGGCCGCCAGCACGCGCTCCGTCTCCTCGCGCGTGAGCGCGGCCAGCGGGAAGCCGGCCGGCGCCTGGGCGCGCGACGCTCCGCGGCAGTGCGCGACCAGCCCGCGCAGCGCGTCGGCGTAGTCGGACGCGGCGCGCTCGACGGCGGCCGCGCCGAACACCTCGCCCGCGTACATCCAGGTCACCCGCAGCCGCCCGCCCTCCACCAGGGCGGCGATGTCGACCAGCGCCGCCCGCCGGGCGCGCGGGGCGTGCGCGGGGCCGGGGGAGACGTCCGTGCCGCGCAGCCAGCCGCCCTCCCCGCCGTCGTACCGGCCCAGGTAGTTGAAGCTGAGCCGCGGCTCGGGGAGGGCGGCGAGGCGCTCGTCCCCGACCGCGTGGCGCAGCAGCCCCCAGCCGAGCCCCTTCCGCGGGATGGCGCGGAGCTGCTCCTTCACCGCGCGCAGCAGGTCGCCGTCGTCGCCGGGGGGGACCTCCAGCACCACGGGGAAGGCGGCCGTGAACCACCCCACCGTGCGCGAGAGGTCCACCCCCTCGAACAGCTCCTCGCGCCCGTGCCCCTCCAGCTCGAGCGCCACCGCGCCGGCCCCCGTCCAGCGCGAGACGGAGCGGGCGAGCGCGGCCAGCAGCACGTCGTCGACCCGCGTCCCGTAGACGGGCGGCACCTCCTGCAGGAGCGCGCGCGTCTCGGCCTCGTCCAGCTCGACGGTGACGGTGCGCAGCCCCGCCTCGGTGTTCTCCCCCGCGGGATGGTCGGCGGGGAGGTCCGCCGCGCGCTCCCACGGGCGGGAGAGCCACCACTCCGCCTCGCGCCGCACCTCGTCCGCCGCCGCCAGCGCGGCCAGGCGGTGCGCCCACTCCCGGAACGAGGTGGTCTTGGCGGGGAGGGCGACGGGCTCGCCGCGGGCGGCCTGCCCGTACGCCGTCTCCAGGTCCTCCAGCAGCACGCGCCAGGAGACGGTGTCCACGGCCAGGTGGTGGACGGTCCACAGCAGCCGGTCCGGCTCCCCCGCGGCGCCGCGGTAGAGGACGGCGCGCATGAGCGGCCCGCGCTCCAGGTCCAGGCTCGCCTGCACGGCCGCCGCGTGCGTCTCGATCGCGAGGCGCAGCGCCTCGCCGGACAGGTCGGACAGGTCGACGAGCTCGAACGGGATCGGCTCTCCCGGCGCGGCGAACACCTGCCTCCACGCCGACCCGACCCGGCGGAAGCGCAGGCGCAGCGCGTCGTGGTGCTCCAGCACCCGGGCGAAGGCGCGGCGCAGGGCGTCCGCGTCCAGCGGCGCGGCGGACTCCAGCATCACCGGCAGGTTCCAGTGGTGCGCCTCCGCGAAGCCGTGGGCGAAGAACCAGGCCTGGATCGGGGTGAGCGGCGCCTCGCCGGCGACGGCGCCCTGCTCGGCCGCGGCGCGCGCCGGCCCGCCCGCCACGGCCGCCAGCGCGGCCACCGTCTGCTCTTCGAACACCTGGCGCGGGGTGACGCGCACGCCCTCGCGCGCGGCGCGGGAGACGACCTGGATGGAGAGGATCGAGTCGCCGCCGAGCGCGAAGAAGTTGTCGTGCACGCCCACGCGCTCCACTCCCAGCACCTGGGCCCAGACGCGCGCCAGCACCTCCTCCACCGCGCCCCGCGGGGCCACGTACCCCTCGCCGCCGCCGGCCGGGGCCTCGGGCGCGGGGAGGGCGCGGCGGTCCACCTTCCCCCCCGGCGTCAGCGGCAGCGCGTCCAGCGCCACGAAGGCGGAGGGGACCAGGTGCGCGGGGAGGCGGCCGAGCAGGTGCGCGCGCAGCTCGTCCGGCGACGGAGCGCTCCCGCCCCGGCCGACGACGTAGGCCACCAGCCGCTTCGCGCCGGGCGCGTCCTCGCGGGCGGCGACGGCGGCGTCGTGGACGGCCGGGTGCTCGCGGAGCGCCGCCTCCACCTCGCCCGGCTCCACGCGGTGGCCGCGCACCTTCACCTGCTCGTCGGCGCGCCCGATGAACTCCAGCACGCCGTCGTCCCGCCAGCGCGCGCGGTCGCCGGTGCGGTACATGCGCGCGCCCGGCTCGGCCGCGAACGGGTCGGGGACGAACGCCGCCGCCGTCGGCCCGGGCCGCCCCAGGTAGCCGCGCGCCACCCCCGCGCCCCCCAGGCACAGCTCGCCCGCCACGCCGGCCGGCACCGGGCGCAGCGCCGCGTCCAGCACGTAGGCGCGGGAGTTCGCCAGCGGCCGCCCCAGGGGGATGTCGGCGGGCGCGTCGGCGGGCGCGTCGAGCGGCGTCTCGTGGAAGGTGGCGGTGACGGTGGCCTCGGTGGGCCCGTAGCCGTTCAGCCAGCGCACCCGGCCCCGCGCCGCCCGCTGCCACCGCGCCCACGCCCCCGGCTGCGGCCGCTCGCCGCCCGCGGTCACCAGGCGCAGGGTGGGCGGCAGGTCTTCGGCGCGGACCCCCTCGGCGACCCAGGCGTGCCAGTACGCGGTGGGGAGGTTCAGCAGCGTGATCTCCCGCTCCGCGATCAGCCGCGCGAAGGCGGCGGCGTCCGGCGGCGGCCCGGCGGGGCGCGGCACGAGCGTGCCGCCCGCCAGGAGCGTGGGGAAGATCTCCTCGACGGAGATGTCGAAGCTGAACGAGGCGAACTGGAGAACGCGGTCGGCCTCCGTCACCCCGAGCTCCTCGATCACCGCGCGGTTGTGCGCCACCAGGGAGGCGTGCGTGACCACCACGCCCTTCGGCCGGCCGGTCGACCCCGAGGTGTAGATGACGTACGCCGCGTTCTCCGGGTGCACGTCCGGCAGCGGGACGTCCTCGGCAGACGCGATGCGATCCCACTCCCCGTCGACGACGACCACCCGGACGTCCGTCGCGGGGATGCGGCCGGCGAGGCGCGCCTGCGTGAGGACGACGGGAGCGCCGGAGTCTTCCAGCAGGTAGCGGACGCGTCCGGCCGGGTAGTCGGGATCGACCGGGACGTACGCGCCGCCCGCCTTCAGCACGGCGAGCACGGCGGCCACCATCTCCGCCCCGCGCTCCATGCAGACGGCGACCCGCGACTCCGGCCGCACGCCGAGCGACGCCAGGCGCCGCGCCAGCCGGTCCGAGCGTGCGTCCAGCTCCGCATAGGTGAGCGAGCCACCGTCGAAAACGACCGCCGCGGCGGACGGATTGCGCGCCGCCCGCGCGGAGAAGAGGCGGTGCCACGGCTCGCCGCCGGCGCCGACGCGGCCCGCGCCGCTCCACTCCGCCAGCCGGCGGGCCTCGGCGGGGGTGAGCCAGGGCACCTCGCCCAGGGTGCGGCCCGGGTCGGCCGCCAGGCCGGCGAGCAGCTCGCGCAGGAGGGCCAGGATGCGCCGGGCGGCCGCCGCGTCGAAGCGCCGCGCGTCGTACGCGAGCCGGAGCTCGAGCTCCTCGCCGGGGACGGTGACCAGGGTGAGCGCGTAGTTGGTGCGCTCGGGCACCTGCAGCCCGTGGAAGCGGAGCCCGCCGTCGTCGGCGGGCCCGTCCGCGCCGACCGGGTAGTTCTCGAACACCAGCACGCTCTCGAAGAGCGGCCGGCCGTGCGGGACGCCGCTCCACCCCTGGACGTCGTTGAGCGGCGCGTAATCGTGCTGGCGGACCTCCGCCTGGGCGGCCTGCAGCGCGCCGAGCCACTCGCCCACGCGCGCGGACGGGGGCGCGGCGAGCCGCACGGGGAGGGTGTTGATGAACAGCCCCACCATGCGCTCCACCCCCGGCAGCTCCGCGGGGCGCCCCGACACGGTGGCGCCGAAGACCACCTCCTCCTCGCCGGAAGAGCGCGCCAGGAGGAGCCCCCACGCGCCCTGCACCAGCGTGTTGAGGGTGACGCCCCGCTCGCGCGCGGACGCGTGGAGGCGCCCGGTGAGCGCGGAGTCGAGCCAGAGCGTCTCCATCCCGTGCTCCTCGGCCGGCCCGGAGCCCCCGCGGTCCAGCGGCAGCGGCGTGGGCGCGGTGAAGCCGGCCAGCGCGCCCCGCCAGAACGCCTCGGCGCGCCCGGCGTCCTGCCGCAGCAGCCACGCGATGTAGTCGCGGTAGCGCGGCGGCGGCGGGAGGGCCGCCGGGCGGCCGGAGCGCTCGGCGCGGTAGAGCGCCTCCAGGTCGTCCAGCAGGAGCGGGAACGACCACCCGTCGAACAGGATGTGGTGGAACCCGAAGAGGAAGAGGTGCAGCGCGGGGCCGATGCGGGCCAGCGACAGCCGCACCAGCGGCGCCCTGCCGGGGTCGAACCCGGCGCGGCGCTCCTCCGCGAGCAGCGCGTCGAGGCGGCCCCTCCACTCCGCCTCGGGGAGCCCGGACCAGTCCAGCCGCCGCACGTCCGGCTCCGCCCGGCGGTACACCACCTGGAGCGGCCGGTCGACGTTCTCCCACACGAACGCCGTGCGCAGCGCCGCGTGGCGCGCCACCAGCGCGCGGAAGGCGCGCACCAGCGCCTCCGCGTCCACGGGCCCCTCCAGGAGCAGGGGGAACTGCTCGGCGTACGCATCCGACCGCGGCGCGTACAGCGCGTGGAACAGCATTCCCTGCTGGAGCGGGGAAAGCGGGTAGATGTCCTCGACGTTCTTCCGGCTGTCGCTGCTCATCGACTCCTCGATTGCCACTTCATCTCACGTCACCTCACTTCGACCGACTTCCGCGCGGACGCCGCCGGTGATGCCCCCTCCCCGGCCCTCCCCCGCCCGCGGGAGCGGGGCGAGGGAGGGAGAACTGCGAAAACCTCTGCCTCCCGAGCCGCAACCCGGGCCTGCGGTATGTGCTCCCCTCTCCCCTCGTGGGAGAGGGGCCGGGGGAGAGGGTCTCACCCGCCCAGCTGCGACAGCAGCGCGTCGAGCCCGCCCTGGTCCAGCCCGGCCAGCGCGAAGTCGGACGGGGTGTAGCCCCCCGCCTCGGGGTCGCGGCAGTGCTCGACCAGCTCGCGCAGCGCGCGGGTCCAGGCGGCGGCCAGGCGCTCCACCGTGGCCCGCTCGTGCACGCGGGTGCCGTACGTCCAGGCGGCCCCCAGCCGCCCCCCGCTCACCGCCGCGTCGATCGCCAGCAGGTGCGTGCGCGGCCCGAGCGGGCCGCGCGACGGCCCCGTGTCGCCGTCCAGGGGGGCGAGCAGGCGCGACGGGTCCTCCGCGGCGTCGAAGCGGCCCAGGTAGTTGAAGCTCACCTGCGGCCGCGGGAGCGCCGCGAGCTCGTCCCGGACGCCGGGGTCCGGCGACATCCAGCGCAGCAGGCCGTAGCCGATCCCCTTCCCCGGGACGGCGCGGAGCTGCTCCTTCACCGCCTTGAGCGCCTCGCCGGGGCCGCCGTCCGGCAGCTCCAGGCGCAGCGGGTGGATGGCCGTGAACCACCCCGCCGTGCGCGAGAGGTCCACGCCCTCGAACAGGTCCTCGCGGCCGTGCCCCTCCAGGTCCACCGCGAGCGCGCCGCCCGTCCAGCCGCGCAGCGCCATCGCCAGCGCGGCCAGGAGCACGTCGTTGACCTGCGTGTTGTAGACGGCGGGGACGTCGTGCAGCAGCGCGCGCGTCTCCTCCTCGCCCAGCTCCACGAAGACGCGGTCCGCCAGCCCCTCCGGGTTCGCCCCGCCGGGGTGGTCGACGGGAATCGCGCCGCCCGCCTGCGCCCGCCAGAAGGGGAGCTCCGCGCGCGCCTCGCCCGAGCGCGCGCGCTCCGCCAGGCGCTCGGCCCAGGCGCGGAACGACGTGGTCTTGCGCGGCAGCCGCGCCTCCTCGCCGCGCGCGAGCCGGCGGTACGCCGCCTCCAGGTCCTCCGTCAGGAAGCCCAGCGACACGGCGTCCGCCACCAGGTGATGGGCGACCAGGAGCAGCCGCTGTTCGCCGTCCCCCAGCTCGAAGAGGGCGAAGCGGACCAGCGGCCCGTTCGCCAGGTCGAGGCTCGCCTGGAGGGCGGCGGCGCGCCCGGTGAAGGCCGCCTCGCGCGCCTCCGCGGGGACGGCGGAGAGGTCGACGACCTCGCAGGGGACCGGGCCGCCCACGCCGGCGTTCGCCTGCTCCCAGCCGTCCGCCCCGCGCGCGAAGCGGAGCCGGAGCGCGTCGTGGTGCGCCAGCAGCGCGGCGGCGGCGCGCTCCAGGACCGGCGGGTCGAGCGCCTCGCGCGGCCGGAAGAGGAGCGCCAGGTTGAAGACGTGCGGCTCGGGGAGCTCCTGCGCGAAGAACCAGCGCTGCACGGGCGTGAGCGGCACCGGGCCGGTGACCGGGCCCTGCTCGGCACGGGCCGCGGGCGCCGCGCCGGCCACCGCCGCCAGCTCGGCGACGGTCTGGTGCAGGAACATCTGCTTCGCCGTCACGCGCACGCCTTCCTGCGCCGCGCGGGCGACGATCTGGATGGAGAGGATCGAGTCGCCGCCCAGGGCGAAGAAGTTGTCGTGCACGCCCACGCGCTCCACCCGCAGCACCTCGGCCCACACCCGCGCCAGCGTCTCCTCGGCGGGGCCGCGCGGCGCGGCGAAGGCGCCCTCGTCCCCGCGCGGGGCGGCGGGGGCGGGGAGCTTCGCGCGGTCCACCTTGCCGTTGGGGGTGAGCGGGATGGCGTCCACCGCCACGAAGGCGGAGGGGACCAGGTAGTCCGGGAGCCGCTCCCTGAGGAAGGCGCGGAAGTCGGCCGCGTCCAGCGCCGCCCGGTCCGGCCCGGCCACGTACCCCACCAGCCGCCGGTCGCCCGGCGCGTCCTCGCGCACGGCCACCGCCGCGTCGGCCGCCGCCGGGTGCGTGCGCAGCACCGCCGCCACCTCGCCGGGCTCGACGCGGAAGCCGCGCACCTTCACCTGCTCGTCGAAGCGGCCCAGGAACTCCAGCGTGCCGTCGGGCAGCCAGCGCACGCGGTCGCCCGTGCGGTACATCCGTGCGCCGCCGCCCGCGAACGGGTCGGCCACGAAGCGCTCCTCGGTCAGCTCCGGCCGGGCGAGGTAGCCCGGCGCCACGCGCTCCCCGCCGATATACAGCTCCCCGGGGACGCCCACGCCCGCGAGGGCCCCCGCGGGGTCGAGCACGTAGCAGCGCGTCCCGGTGATCGGGCGGCCGATCGGCACCGCGTGCGCGCCGGGGGGCAGGTCCGCCACCCGGTGGGTGGTGGCGAAGAACGTCGCCTCGGTGGGCCCGTAGCCGTTGACCAGGTGCGCGGGCGGGCCGCCCTCCAGGCAGCGGCGCACCGCCCCCGGGTCCGCCGCCTCGCCGCCGAACAGCACGTACTTCAGGGCGGAGAAGAGCCCCGGCACCTCCCGCGCGTGGCGGTGGAAGAGCTGCGTGGTGAGGAAGAGGTGCGTGATCCCCTTCCGCGCCAGCTCCGCCGCGAAGTCGTGGGCGGAGAGGAGCAGGTCGCGGGGGATGCCGACCGTGGCCGCGCCGTTCAGCAGCGCGCCCCAGATCTCGAAGAGCGCCGCGTCGAACGACAGGTTCGCCGCCTGCGCCACCCGGTCGCCCGGCGCGACCTCCACGTAGTCCGTCCCCACCATCGTGCGCACCACCGCGCGGTGGGGGACCACCACGCCCTTCGGCGTCCCCGTCGAGCCGGAGGTGTAGATCACGTACGCCGCCGAGTCCGGCGCGACCCCGATTCCGACGCGGCTTCCGTCCTCGGCCGCGACCGCCGCCGCGTCGCGCTCCAGGTCCAGCACGGCCGCGCCGGACGACGCGAGAGCCGCCGGTGCGCCGTCCTCGGCCACCACGGCGCGGAGCCCCGCGTCCTCCGCCATGAAGGCCAGGCGCTCGCCGGGGTACTCGGGGTCGAGGGGAACCACGGCCGCGCCCGCCTTGAGGATGCCGAGCGCCGCCGCCACCATCCCCGCCGAGTGCCCCGTCGCCAGCCCCACCCGCGCGCCCGGCGTGACGCCGAGCGCAGCCAGCCGCCGGGCCACGCGGTTGGCGCGCTCGTCCAGCGCGCGGTAGGCGAGGGCCCCGTCCGCGAAGTCCGCGGCGAGGGCGCCGGGCGAGGCGTCCGCCCGGCGCTCGAAGAGGGAGACGACGGACTCGGCGGCGTGGGCGAAGGCGGGCTCGTTCACCCCCCACTGCAGCAGCCGCTCCCGCTCGCGCGGGGAGACCATGGACAGCGTCGAGAGCGGCGCGTCGGGGCGGGAGCAGGCGTCGTCCAGGAGCACGCGCAGGTGCTCCATCATCCGCGCGACGGTCTCCTCGTCCCACAGGTCGGAGCTGTACTCGGCGATGTTGGCCAGCGTGCCGTCGCGGTGCTCCAGCGTGGCGAAGGTCAGGTCGAACTTGGCGGCGTGCGTGTCGACCAGGGACACGCCCGTCTCCTGGATCAGCTCGCGGAGGTTCAGCTCCTCGGCGAACTCCGACTCCTCCCGCTGGTGCAGGCTCTTCACGAACGTGTGGTGGAAGTACATCACCTGGAAGAGCGGGTTGCGGCTGGGGTCGCGCTCCGCCGCCAGCGCGTCGACCATCCTGTCGAACGGCAGGTCCTGGTTGGCGTCGGCGTCCAGGATGGCCGTGCGGGCCTGCCGCACCACGTCGCGGAAGGCGGGGTCGCCGCCCAGGCGCAGGCGGATCGGGGCGGAGTTCACGAAGAAGCCCACCAGCGGCTCGGTCTCGGCGCGGTTGCGGTTGCCCAGCAGCGTGCCCACCACCACGTCGTCCTGCCCGCTGTACTTCTGCAGCAGCACGTTGAAGCCGGCCATCACCACCATGTTGAGGGAGGCGCCCAGCTCCTTCCCCAGCGCCTTGAGCCGCCCGGTGAGCGCCGCCGGCCACAGGAAGCGGTAGATGCCGCCGCGGTGGGAGAGGACGGGCGGGCGCGGGCGGTCGCTGGGCAGCTCCAGCGTGGGCGCGCCCTCCAGGTGGCGGCGCCAGTAGTCCACCTGCCGCCTGAGCGTCTCGCCGGTGAGGTACTCGCGCTGCCACGCCGAGTAGTCGGCGTACTGGATCGGCAGCTCGGGGAGCGGCGACGGGAGGCCGCGGGCGTACGCCTCGTACAGCTCCTCCATCTCCCGGAAGACGATCGGCATCGACCACCCGTCGGTGACGATGTGGTGCACGTTCACCAGCAGCGCGTAGTCGGCGTCGGAGACGCGGAAGAGGTCCACGCGGAAGAGCGGCCCCTCGGCCAGGTCGAAGGGGGCCGCGCCCTCCTCGCCGACCCTGGCGCGGACCAGCTCTTCCGGAGCCGGCTCGCCGTTCGGCCCGCGCAGGTCGGTGATGCGCGCGCGCACCGGGTAGGGCGGCTGCACGATCTGCTTCGGCTCGCCGTCCACCAGGCGGAAGACGGTGCGCAGCGCCTCGTGCCGGCGCACCACCTCGCTGAAGGCGCGCTCCAGGGTGGGGACGTCGACGCGGGCGGAGACGAGCGCCGCCCCGGGGATGTTGTAGAAGGGGCTGCCGGGCTCCAGCTGGTCGAGGAACCAGAGCCGCTCCTGCGCCCAGCTCATCGGGTGCACGGGCCCGCCGCCGCGCCGCCGGATGGCGGCCACCGGCGCGGCGGGCTTCACCTCCCCGCGGATGCGCCTCTCCAGCAGGCGGCGCTTGGCCTCGGCCAGCCGCCCGGCCTCGCCGCCCTGCGCGCGCTCGATCGTGTCGCTCATGCTCAGTCCGTTTCCATCAGTCGGAAGACCGCTTCTCTCTCGCTTCGACCAGCGTTCGTGCAGCGCCGCCGGGAAGGCCCCCCTCCCCGGCCCGCAGGAGCGGGGCGGGAGAGGGAGAACCGCAAACCTCGCCGGCGGCGCGTCCCGCCGCCCCGCGCCGCAACCTCGCCCTGCGTTATGTGCTCCCCTCATCCCCTCGTGGGAGAGGGGCCGGGGGAGAGGGGGCCCCCTGCCGCCCGCGCCGGAGCCTCTCTTCACGCCGAACCCCCGCGGCTTCCGTCGTCGCTAGACCAGGCTCAGGATCTCGTCCTCGCTCATGGCGTCGATCTCGGCCATCAGCGCGGCCTCGATGGCGGCGGCGAAGCGGGCGACGGTGGGCGCCTCGAAGATCGTCTTCAGCGGCAGCTCCAGCGCGAAGGCGTCGCGGACGCGGGAGATGATCTGCGTGGCCAGCAGCGAGTGCCCGCCCAGCCCGAAGAAGTCGTCGTGCACCCCGATCGGCGAGATCGCCAGCAGCTCCTCCCAGATCGCCGCCACGCGCTCTTCCAGCTCCGTCGCCGGGGGGTGGTACTCGGTGGCCAGCGTCGGCCGGGCATACATCGTGGCGGAGGCGGACGCCTCCACCGGCGCGGCGGCGCGCTCGGCGCGCAAGGCCAGGTCGCCCGTGGAGAGGAGCACCGCGGGCTCTCCCGCGAGCGCCAGCAGCGTCTCGAACGCGGGCCCGGCCTCCTCCGGCGTGATCCCGAGCCCTTCCGCCGCCTCGCCCTCGTCGAGCCAGCGGTCCCACCCGGCGCTCGTCCACGCCTGCGACCCTGCGCGGGCGCGGCGCTGGGCGAAGGCGTCCGTCATCGCGTGCGCCGCCGCCGCCCCGGCCAGCCCGATCCCGCCCAGCGCGGGGGTGAGCGACGACTCCAGCACCACGAAGTCGAGCGCCCGCCCCTCCAGCGCCTCCCCGACCGCCTCCAGCTCGGCGAAGAGGCGGGCGGCGCGCTTCTCCCACTCGGCCAGGCGCAGCTCGGCGGCGACGGCCCGCGGCTCCACCTCGTGCGCCAGCGGCGAGACCACGACCCCGTGCAGCGCGCCGAAGCGCCCGTCGATCTCCCGCAGCGCGTCGCGGAGCTGCACGGCCTCGGAGGGGACCACCTGGATGGTGAGGACCTCGGTGCCGCCGGCCTCCAGCTCGCGGACGCGCTCGATCTGCCGCCGCAGCGGGTCCTCGGCGAGGCGGGCGCGCACGACGGCGTCCCACTGCCCCCGGTGCGGGAGCGTGGGGTCGACGAGCGCCAGCCTCGCCCCGCGCGTGCGGACGAGGTGCCCGGCCAGCCGCTCGTTGCGCCCGCGCAGCCCGCCCAGGAAGAGGTAGACGCCGCCCTCGCGCAGCGGCACCGGGCCCAGCGCGGCGGGCGGCACGGCGTCCCAGCCGCGCACCCAGCGGCCGCGCCCGCGCAGGGCCACCACGCGCTCCGTCCGCCCGGAGAGCGCCTCCGCGGCGACGCGCTGCGCCAGCGCCTTCGCCCCGGCGGCGGAGCGCGGCGCCTCGACGTCCATCGCGCGGACGGCGAGCGACGGGTACTCCAGCGCCAGCACGGGGAGCGCGCCCAGCAGCCCGGCGCGGACCGGCTCCAGCGCCTCGGCCCCGGTCACCTCCGCCATCCCCGCCGAGACGGCGACCACCTCCGCCTTCTCCCGCCGCAGCGCGTCCGCCAGCAGCACCACGCCGAACCCGCCGCGCGCCTCCCCTTCTCCCGCCACCCCCCAGAGGTGGAGGACGGTCGCGGGGACGCCGCCCGCGCCGGCCAGCGCGTCCACCAGCCGGCGGTGGTCCTCGCGCGAGCCGGGACGGACGGTGAACGCGCCGCCCGCGGCCTCGAAGCGCTCGCCGGGGCGGACGGCGACGACCTCGCGCCCCGCCGCCCGCAGCTCGTCGAGCACTGCGGCGGAGAGCGCGGAATCGTCCGCGAAGACGAGCACGCGCCCCTCGCCGGCGGCGGCGCGGACGGCGGGGGTGCGGCGCCACGACGGGAGGTACGCCCACCGCGCGGGGTCGGCGCACTTCCCTGCCTGCGCGGCGCGACGCGAATCCACCGCGTCGGCGGAAGGCGCCTCGACCCAGTAGCGCTGGCGGTCCCAGGGGTAGGTCGGCAGCGGGACGCGGTTCAGCCGCTCGCCCGCGTGGAACGCCTCCCAGTCCGGCGCGGCGCCCGCCAGCCAGAGCCGGCCCAGCGCGCCGAGGAGGAAGGAGGCGTCCGGCGCGCGGTCGTACGGGGAGCGGAGCGACGGGATCGCCGGGACGCCCGCGGCCGCCTCGCCCGCCTGGCGGACGAAGGTGCCGAGCGTCTGCCCGGGGCCGACTTCGAGGAGGACGCGCCCCGGGCCGCGCAGCAGCTCGGCGGCGCCCCTGTCGAAGCGCACCGGCTCGCGGAGGTGGCGCGCCCAGTAGCGCGGGTCCACGGCTTCCGCGGGGGTGATCCACGCCCCCGTGACGTTGGAGAGCAGGGGGATGGAGGGCGCCCTGAGCGTCATCCGCCCCACCAGCTCGGCCAGCGGCTCCACCGCGGGCGCCATCATCGGCGAGTGGAAGGCGTGCGTCGTCGCGAGCCTGCGGGCGACCACGCCGGCCGCCTCCAGCCGCGCGCGCACGGCCTCCACCGCGTCGTCCGGCCCGGCCACCACGCACAGCTCCGGCGCGTTCACCGCGGCGATCGCCGCCCCGTCCAGCAGGTAGGGCG
>DASVWD010000255.1 GCA_036389795.1 Longimicrobium sp. | reverse complement strand
CCAGCGTCTCCGGAAACAGCACCTGCTGATCCCGGTCAACCCCGGTGATGTAGCCCATGCTCGCTCCCTGGCTGGCTGTGGGATCGCCAGCAATTTACCTCGCAGGAGACAGTTTTGACACAGTCTGGGCCTCAGGATGACATCATGAAGTGCGAAGTCCTGAACGCCGATCGTGCCCGGGGTTCAGGACTTTCGCACTTTCGTACTTTCGCACTCACGCACTCACTCCCCGTGCAGCATCCGGAAGAAGCTCCCCCGCGGCTTCAGGAGCCCGCTGGGGCCGGGCTCCCAGAGCCGCCTCCCCCGCTCGCGCACGTACTGGCTCTGCCGCAGCCAGCGCCGCTCGCTGGTGACGTTGGTGGTGACGGCGTAGCGCACCTCTCCGTGCGGGCCCAGGATCACCGTGGCGCCGCCGTACATCGGGAACGAGCCGGCGGGGCTGTCCACCCGGCGCCGCTGCGTGACCTCGGCCACCAGGTCGAACACCACCTGCCCGTCGGGGCCCACCCGCCGCGACGAGCGGATCGACTCCACCCGCGGCCGGTCGACCCGGTCGCCGTGCAGCCCCGGGTCGCCGTCCCGCGCCAGGCCGAACTGCGCCGGGTGCGCCACCACCATCTTCCCCAGCGCCACGGCCTGCGTGCGCAGCTCGTCCGCGCTGGCGGGGCACGCCGGGTCGCCCCGGAAGCGCAGGTTCCCGAAGCTGAGCGCCTCCACCGGGTCGATCGCCGGCTCCGGCGCCCGCCAGAGCAGCTCGTCCTCGGCCAGGCTGCGCACCGCGTTGGGGTAGATCCCGTGCCGGCCGAAGGCGTCGATCCACGCCTCGCGGTACCCCCAGGGGTCGTCGGGGACCAGGTTGTAGTCGGCGGTGATCACCGCGCGCAGGAACTCGCCCAGCTCCACGTCCACCGGCGGGCAGTAGTCGATGGCGCGGATCAGCACGGTGAGGAACTGGCCGGCCAGCTTGCTGGCCGCCTCGGCGAGCACCTCCTGCAGGTCGGCCGAGGGCTCGCCGGCCAGGATGCCGCTGCCGCCGGTGGCCAGCCGCACGTACCGCTTCGTCTTCTGCCGGTAGACGGTGAGGAAGGCGTCGAAGACGGCCGAGACCAGCACCGAGCCCAGCTCGTGCTCCTCCATCGCGGGGTCGTAGCGGCGCGGCTTCACCCCGCCCTTCTCGTCCAGCTCGATCGCCGTGCGCAGCGACCGGTCCTCCCCCGCGCTGGTGGTGTGCCCGAACTGCCGCGCCAGGTCGGTGAGCAGGGCGGCCTGGCCCAGGTCCCCGCGCGAGCCGCGGATGGCGGCGCGCACCACCTCGGGGTAGCTGAAGTGCTGGAAGATGGCCACCAGGTCGGCGAACCCCTCGTGGAACGCCAGCACGTCGGGCCCGGTGGGGACGTTGAACCGGGCCCGCAAGCCGTCCAGCAGGGCGTGCGTGACCTCGTGCGCCACCACGTCGTGCGAGAGGCAGGTGAAGACGTAGCCGCCGGGGACGTTGCGCCCGGCCACCTTCTCCCCCGCCCGGAAGTAGCCGAAGCGCAGCTCGCCGCGGTCGGGGTCGTACCAGGCGTTCCTCGCCTCGCCGCCGTGCGGGACGATCACCAGGCGCGTGCGGTCGTCGCCGTCGGGGGCGTCGAAGCCCCAGGCCACGTGGCGGCCCAGGGCGTGGCGGAAGGCGGCGTACACCAGGCTGCAGACGGCGTACACCATCTGCTGGTGGAAGCGCGGGTCCGACGGCGAGGCGGCCCGGCCGCTCCGGATCAGCGCGTCGGGGTCGTCCAGGTCCACCGCCCGGTAGCGCTCCAGCGTGCCGGCGTCGCGCGGGTCCACGCGCAGCACGTACCCGGTGGGCCCCGGCCCCAGCGGCTCGTAGGGGACGTTGACCACCGCCACCGCCCCCTCCAGCCGCGAGGCGGCGGGGTCCAGGGTGTAGATCCTCAAGGGGCGGTACAGCGGGTCGTCGGGGCGGCGCTCGTACGGCAGCCCCCGGGCGCCGCGCTCCACGCCTTTGCCGATGCTGAAGCCGAGCGCCTCCTCCTCCTGGCCGGGAGGCGGCCCCCCGGCCAGGAGCACCTCGGTGACGCCCTCGCCCCCGCCCCCGCCGCCGTCGCCGGGGCGGCCCTGGGCCACCGCGGACGCGGCCGGGGTGGTGGCGGGGCCCGGTGCGTCCGGCATCTCAGGCCTCCGCCTCGGGGGCGCCCAGGAGCTCGCGCAGCACCTCGCGCTGCTGGGGGAGGAGGCTCTTCACGAACGCCTCCAGCCACGAGCCGTTCGCCCCCGCCGGGGCCGCCGGCGCCGCCGACCCCGAACTGCCGCTCGGCACCGCCACCAGGGGCGGCGTCTCCTGGGCGCCGCCGCCCGCCTCGCGCGTTGCGGCGCCCAGGAACGGCCGCCTGAGGGCGGGCGTGGCGGTGTCGAGCCCCGGGTGCTGGCTGGGCTCGGGGAAGGCGGCCAGGAGCCGCCGCTGGAAGTCGGCGTTGCTCAGGCGGTTGCGGACGGCGTCGCGCACCAGCGCCGAGACGTGGCGGGTGAAGACGCCGTTGCCGCCGCGCTCCAGCGCCACCTCGTCGTCGCGGCAGGCCGAGAACGCCACCACCCGGCTCGACTCGCGGTCGCGCAGGGCCCGCGCTCCGCCCGCGTCGCGCGAGGCGGCCTTCTGCTGGCGGTACGCCTCCCACATCTCCGGCGTGGGGTCCATGAAGCGCGACCGCACCGGCTCGCCGTCGGCCGCGGCGGCGAAGGCGCTCTGCAGCGCGGCGCGCGACATCGACCCCGAGTGGCAGCAGTCGTAGATGCAGGTGAAGGAGACGCCCGCGGGGAGGCGGCTGAAGAGGGCGAACTGCTCGTCGTCGAGGAGGAAGCCGCCCTGGTTGCAGTCCACCGGCACCAGCGCCTCGTCCTGCCGGTCCTCGTCGTCGCTGTCCTCGTCGCGGAACTGGGTGCCGTGCCCCGCGTACTGGAGCACCACCACGTCGCCGGGGCGGCTCTCGTCCACCAGCTGCCGGATGGCGGCGACCATCCCCTGTTTGGTGGCCTGCGCGTCCAGCAGCAGCCGCAC
Organism: Longimicrobium sp.; assembly: GCA_036389795.1. Taxonomy (NCBI): domain Bacteria; kingdom Pseudomonadati; phylum Gemmatimonadota; class Longimicrobiia; order Longimicrobiales; family Longimicrobiaceae; genus Longimicrobium; species Longimicrobium sp. The sequence continues at coordinate 273 of DASVWD010000255.1, read as the reverse complement.
CTGGAACCCCACCTCGGCCAGCCGCCGCGCCCAGAGCTTCGCGTCGGCCACGCAGCCGCCCAGGCGCAGGTTGCCGGGGTAGGCGTTGATCCCGATGCAGAGCGCGAGCTTCCGCCCGCCGCCGCGGTCGGCGTCGTCCGCCGCGGCCTGGGGGACCTCGAAGTCGCGCGCGTCGTCGGCCGCCTCCTCCTGCGGCGCCACCCCGCAGTCCACCTCGCCCTCGTCGGCCGTCTCGCGGTCCAGCGCGCTCTCGGCGAAGGCGCGCCCCGCCGG
>DASVWD010000254.1 GCA_036389795.1 Longimicrobium sp. | reverse complement strand
CGGACGGCGGGGAGCAGCCTCTTCACTCAGGACGGAGCACAACACACTCAGTCCATCAACCATCCGAACCGCCGTATACGGACCCGTACGTACGGTGGTGGGGGAGGGGGTGCCGGGAGACCGGCCCCCCTATCCCGATTCCGATCCACCGTCACCGTTCCGTGCTGACTCCGCTCCGCGTGAGAACGAGAATGCGGAGCTCGACCCGAGCGACTCCAGGCAGGGCGGAATCACCCCTCCAGCCCGTAGAACCAGTCCCGCAGCGAGATAAGCGCGGAGGCGGAGCGCCGCTCGGCCTCCGCACGCGCGAGGCGGCCCATCTCCGGGAGATCCGGGCGAATGCGCAATGCCCCTTCCAGCGCTCCGGCCAGCGCGTCGGCGTCGCCGGCGGGGACGACCCAGCCGGTGCGGCCGGGCTGCACCCACTCCGCCGCGCCGCACTGGTCGGTGACCACGACGGGGAGGCCGCACGCCATCGCCTCGGCGGCGACGAAGCCGAAGCCCTCTTCCAGGCTGGGGAGCACGAACAGCTCGGCGCGGTGGTACGCCGGGAGCGGGTCGCCGGGCGCGCAGCCGCGCACCACCCCGGCCGCGTGCCGCTCGAAGAGCCCGCGCGAGCAGCGGTCGCCGGTGGAGCCCACGATCTCCAGCTCCACGCGGGCCGCACCCACCTTCCGCGCCGCCTCCAGCAGGTAGACGAAGCCCTTGCGCGGGTCCAGCGTGCCCACGTAGCACACCCGCAGCGGCCCCGACGCGGCCCACCGCCCGGCCGGGGGACGGAAGCGCCGCAGGTTCACGGGCTGGGCGGCCGCGTGCACCTTCTCCGCCGGCACCCCGCCCGCCGCCAGCGACCTCTTCGCCCACGCCGACGAGACGCGGATGCGGTCCGCCAGCGCGTACTCCTCCTCGATGCGCGCCACCGCCCGGGGCGTGGGGTGGCCGTGCCAGGCCCCGCCGCACCAGCGCCGCGCCTCGCGCCGGTACACCTCCGCGAAGGCGGCGATGTGGCCGTTGGGCGAGTCGAGCACCGCCGGCACCCCCGCCGCGCGCGCCCAGCGCAGCGTCTCCAGGGCCACCCCGGTGAAGGCGTAGCACCGCGCCGGCCGCAGCCGCGCCACCCCGCCCGCGGCCCAGCGGCCGAGCCGCGCGTCGTGCAGGAGCTGCCGCCGCCCCGCGCGCCAGCGGTAGGGCGTGTAGAGCGCCAGCCAGCGCGGGACCGGCTCCGGCGAGACGTGCCACTCCGCCGCCGGCTCCTCCTCCAGCGGCCAGTCTCCCGCCCGCCCCGGGCCGAACGCGTGCACGCGCGCGTCCCCCAGCGCCAGCGCCGCGAGCGCGGAGGCCGCCTGCAGCCCCAGCCCGCCGCCTCCCGCCGGGGAGCCGTAGACCACGGCCACGCGGCGCTCCGCATCACCTGGCGTCATGGACGGGCGTGAGGTCGGGAGGAGGTGGACGGGCGGAGGACCCCTGATGCCAATCCGAAAGACCGGTTGCCGTTGCCGTCATCCTGAGGCCCAGACTGTGTCAAAACTGTCTCCTGCGAGGTAAATTGCTGGCGATCCCACAGCCAGCCAGGGAGCGAGCATGGGCTACATCACCGGGGTTGACCGGGATCAGCAGGTGCTGTTTCCGGAGACGCTGG
>DASVWD010000253.1 GCA_036389795.1 Longimicrobium sp. | reverse complement strand
GAGCACCCCGTTCGCCGCCACCGTGGCCGCCGAGCAGGCCGCCAAGGAGGCGCTGGCGCTGGGGATGAAGCGGGTGCACGTGCGGGTGCAGGGCCCGGGCTCGGGCCGCGAGTCGGCCATCCAGGCGCTGGCCGCCGCGGGACTGAACATCCGCTCGATCCGCGACGTCACCCCGATCCCGCACAACGGCTGCCGTCCGCCGAAGAAGCGCCGGGTGTGATGCGAGTGCCCAGTCCCTAGTGCCCAGTGCCCAGTGATTCCGATCCTGGGCACTGGGCACTGGGCACTAGGCACTTGTAGTTCAGGCGTAAACCCTCGCGACCGTCGGGGGGAAGAAGCCCAACAGAGCACGATCATCCTGTCACAGGAGAGCACGGTCGCACATGGCCCGTTACACCGGATCGGTCTGCAAGCTCTGCCGCCGCGAGGGGCAGAAGCTGTTCCTGAAGGGGCTGAAGTGCTTCACCGAGGGTTGCCCCGTGGAGCGCCGCCCCTACGCCCCCGGCCAGCACGGCCAGAGCGGAGGCGGCCGCCGCCGCAAGGCGAGCGAGTACGCGCACCAGCTGCGCGAGAAGCAGAAGGTGAAGCGCATCTACGGAGTGGCCGAGAAGCCGTTCCGCAACCTGTTCGAGAAGGCCGCCGGCCAGAGCGGCGTCACCGGCGAGAACCTGCTGGCGGCGCTGGAGAGCCGGCTCGACAACGTGGTGTACCGCATGGGCTTCGGCGCCAGCCGCAAGGAGGCGCGCCAGCTGGTGCGCCACGGGCACGTGCAGGTCAACGGCCGTAAGCTCGACGTGCCCAGCGCCCAGGTGGCGCCGGGCGACGAGGTGCGCGTGGCGCCGGCCAGCAAGGACATCCTGCCGGTGGCCGCGGCGCTGGCGGCGAAGAGCCGCCCCACCAGCGTGGCGTGGCTGGCCGTGGACGAGGGCTCGCGCACGGGCCGCATGGTGAGCCGCCCCGGCCGCGCGGACATCCCGCTGGCGGTGCAGGAGCAGCTCATCGTCGAGCTCTACAGCAAGTAATCGGGCTGGAGCGGACCCGGGCGGCGGCCTCCCTGAAGGGCGGCGCCCCGCCCCGGGTCCTTTCCCGCTTTCTTCCTACCGAGGGAGGGATAGAGTGGAACTGGATCTCACCGGCCTGCAGATGCCGAACCTGCCCGAGCAGGCGCGCACCGGGCAGATCGTGCTCCGCCCGCTGGAGCGCGGCTTCGGGCACACGCTCGGCAACACCATGCGGCGGATCCTGCTCTCCAGCCTGCGCGGCGCGGCCGTGTGGGCGTTCCGCGCCGACGGGGTGCTGCACGAGCACCAGACCATCGCCGGCGTGGTGGAGGACGTGCACCAGGTGATCCGCAACCTGAAGAACCTGGTGCTGCGCATGACCGACGACGCCGACGAGGCGGTGCTGGAGCTGCGCGCCCGCGCGGCGGGCCCGGTGACGGCGCGCAACATCACCGCGCACCCCTCGGTCGAGGTGGTCAACCCCGACCACCACATCCTGGAGCTCACCGAGGACCGCGACCTGCGCCTGGAGCTGTACGTGAACAAGGGGCGCGGCTTCATGCTGGCCGAGCTGCACCCGATCCCGCGCGGGATGCCCGCCGACCTGGTGAGGATCGACGCGGTGTACAACCCGGTGACGCGCGCCAACTTCGTGGTCGAGGAGACGCGCGTGGGCCAGCGCACCGACTTCGACCGGCTGGTGCTGGAGGTGGAGACCAACGGCGCGGTCGACGTGCGGAGCGCCGTGCAGTACGCCGCCCGCCTGGCCATCGAGCACCTGGCGTTCCTGGCGGGGGGCACCCCCGAGTGGCGCGCCGACCGCAGCTGGGGCGACGGCGGCGCCGGCACCATGGCGGTGCCCGCGGGGCGCGCCCCCGTGCCGCCCCGGCTGCAGGAGCTGCTCAACCGCCCGATCGAGGACCTCACGGAGCTCTCGGTGCGCAGCCGCAACTCGCTGCAGAAGGAGAACATCCACACGGTGCGCGACCTGGTGCAGCGCACCGAGCAGCAGATGCTCTCCATCGACAACTTCGGCAAGAAGAGCCTGCAGGAGATCAGCGACTTCCTGGCCGGCCACGGGCTGCGCTTCGGGCAGGAGCTGGAGGCCACCGACGACGGCACGCTCTGGTGGGTGCTGGGCGAGGACCAGGGCGGCGACACCACGGACATGGACGCGGCCGGCGACGGGGCCGGCGAGGAGCAGTGAGATGAGGCACAACAACAAGGGCCGCGCCCTGGGCCGCACCTCGGAGCACAGGGAGGCGCTGCTGAGGAACCTGGCCACCAGCCTGTTCCGCCACGGGCGCATCGAGACCACCACCGCCAAGGCGAAGGAGCTGCGCCCCTACGCCGAGAAGCTGATCACGCTGGCCAAGCGGGGCGACCTGCACGCCAAGCGGCTGGTGGCGCGCTCCATCCAGGACCGCGACGTGCTGGTGCTGCTCTTCGACCAGATCGGCCCCAAGATGGCCGAGCGGCCGGGCGGCTACACCCGCATCCTGAAGACCGGCTTCCGCCAGGGCGACGGCGCCGAAACCGCGCTCATCGAGCTGGTCGACCGCTGATCGTCCGGCGGATCGGTCCGTAGCCGGCCGATCCGGAGACGAGAAGAGACCCCGAGGCCTGGGACGGCCGCGGGGTCTTCTCTTTTCTTCGGGGCGGGATCGAGGCGGGGCTGGCCGTGCGTCGCCGGGCTGCGGCGCGGGGCCGCTCCGGAGCCCCGCGCGCCCACCCTCTCCACAGTCCGCCGCACCGGCGCACGCGCGCGGGTCTCACTCCGCCCGGGTTTTGGGGGGAACACACCGCGGGCCGTGTCGCGGTGCGCGGGGTGCCTGCCTCCACGCGCCGCACCCGCCTCTGCTCCGAACGAGCCCGCGCAGGCGGGCTTTTCGCCGTTGCCGCGGGTTCACCCGCCTTCTGCCGAGCCCCGCCAGGTCCCGCAACGGCGAGCCCCCGCCGGTGGGCGGGGGCCGCGTCGCGTGGCCGGGTGCCGGGACCGGTCAGTTCACGGGGGTCTTGTGCAGCCGGACGGTGCCGGAGAACGGGGCGCGGTTGAAGCAGCAGCTGGTGCTGAAGTCGGTGTTGAAGACGACGTCCACCGAGACGCGGTCGCTGAGCGTCTGCCCGGTGTTGATGTCGAACTCCACGGCGCTGAAGGCGATGCTCCCCAGGATCCCGCCCGTGGTGATCTCGTCGATCACCATGGTGCCGCTGGTGGCGAGGAACGCGCGGCCGGCGTCCTCGAAGAAGATGGCGGCGGTCACCCCCACCTCGTCGTCGGGACCCACGGGGCTGGTGCCCAGGACGAACTCGGCGTCCTGGTGGAAGACGGCGATCTGCACGCCCTCGCCGGCGTCGGAGAGGAGGATCTGGTCCTGGCCTCCCGTGAACCCCTGCGTGATCCCGCTGTTGGCCCTCCCGTTCAGGTCGGCGGAGAACTCGCCCGAGACGTCTCCCCGGAACTCGCCGAAGTCCAGGTCGTCGGGATCGGTGCCGCTGTCGCAGGCGGCGAGCGGGAGTACCGCGGCGACCAGCAGGGCGGAGATGCGCGTGAGCTTCACTTCGACCTCTTCAGGTGACAGGGGAACGGGCCGTCCCGGTGACGGCCTCCGGTGGCGGGCAGGGGCCGGAGGGGAAAGCTAACCTCTCCCGGCTCTCGCGGCACGGCGGGCGACGAAGTGCTGCTTCGCCCTGCCGCGGCGGGGCTTTTCCCGCGGCCCGCGGACGGCCGCGCCTTTCGCGCGGGCGGCGGCGGTGCCATGTTGAGGGCGCCCCTCCCTTCCCGCCGTTCCGGGCGTGGAGCCCGGTGGGTCGTGTACCTCGGAGCAAGCCGGATGCCTGAATTCCCCCGGGGCCAGATCATCGTGTTCGGGGGCGGCGGGTTCACCATGGAGCCCGAGAACCGCCTGCTGGACGAGTACGCGCTCCTCGCCACGGGGCTGGCGCGCCCGCGCGTCTGCTTCGTCCCCACCGCGGCGGGCGACGCGGTGGGGTACATCGACCGCTTCTACGAGGCGTTCCCCGAGAGCGTCTGCGAGCCCACGCACCTCTCCCTCTTCAGCCGCAAGGTGGACGACCTGGCGGCGTTCCTGGCGGGGCAGGACCTGGTGTACGTGGGGGGCGGCAACACGGTGAACCTGCTGGCGGTGTGGCGGGCGCAGGGGCTGGACCGGGTGCTCCCCGACGTGCTGGCCTCGGGGACGGTGTTCTGCGGGGTGAGCGCGGGGGCGCTCTGCTGGTTCGAGCGGGGGATCACCGACTCGTACGGGCCCGACCTGAAGCCGCTGATGAACGGGCTGGGGCTGCTCTCCGGCGCCTTCTGCCCGCACTACGACAGCGACTGGCGCCGGCCCGACGCCTGGCGCGACTTCGTGGCGCGCACGGGCGGCCCGGCGCTGGCGGCGGAGGACGGGGTGGGGCTGCACTTCGTGGACGGCCGGGTGATCCGCGCCGTCTCGTCGCGCCCCGCCGCGCTCGCCTACCGCTTCGAGCGGGAGGACGGCGGCGAGGTGAGCGTGGAGACGATCACGCCGACGTACCTGGGGACGCCGTCGTCCAGGGAGAGCCCGGCAGGGGCCGCGCAGGCCCGGGAAGCCGGCGGCTGACCACTGCCGGGGTGGGCGAGCGGCGTCCTGCGCCCCGGACGCGAGGCGCCGCATGCGTGCCGGCCGCCTACGCCACGGGCTCGTCCGCCGGCTCCATTCCGGCGGCCGTCCGCTTCCGCCGCGCGGCGCCGGTGTGGGCGGCCCTGGGAGCGGTCTCCCGATCGTAGTCGTCGAACAGGCGCTCGATCACCCGCAGCAGCTCGCGCGTCTGGCGGTGGAGCTGGTCCGGGATCTCGAAGTTCTTCCCCATCTGCCGGCGGAGGCGGACGATGCGGTTGTGGATCCCCCAGAGGATGGAGAGGTACGCCAGGTCGGCTTCGCGGTCGTCGGGCCGCTTGGCTTCTTCCGCGAACTGCGCCCGCGCCCGCGACACGAGGTTCTCCCAGCGGGTGAGGCGCCTGGCGTAGCGCTGCGGCGCGGAGAGGCGGTCGTCGTCGCCCTCCCGGACATCGGCGTTCACGCGGTCCAGGAACTCCATGACGCGCTCGACGGAGTGGAGGTACTCGTCGCCGCGGTCCTTGCTCTCCCCGCGCTGCCGCCACACCGTGCTCAGGCGCTGCCACAGGCGCGGGAACGGACGGAACTCGGCCTGGTCGACGGGCCGCTCGTCGACCCGCGCCCAGGAGCGCAGGCGGCGCAGCGCATCGGGCCCGGCGTCGAGCGCCGCGTCGACCAGGTAGCAGAGGGCCGTGATCTCCACCAGGTCGCCCTGCAGGGCCACGTCCACCTCCGTCCGGGGCGAGCCGCCGCCCCCCGCCGGGTCTCCTCCCGCCCCGTTCGGGTCCGGACCGGCGCCGGGGACCGGCGCCGCCGGCCGCCCTTCCCCCTGCCGCTCGTCGAGCAGCCGCACGCTCTGGAGCACGAAGCGCGCTGCCGCGCCGCGGTCGGTGCGGCCGTCGGCGGTGAACTCCTCCTTCCATTCCGCCGTCATCGTGAGGAGGACCGCGCGCGTCTTCTCCTGGCACTTGACGGGATAGGCGCCCCGCTCCTGGTCCTTCCAGAGCACGGCGGTGGAGTCCACCTCGTAGCCGCGCGGCTGGCAGCGGCGGGCCATGCCGAGCGAGGTGAGCGTCAGGATGGACGTGCCGGGGTCGTCCGCCAGGACCCCCACGTAGCGGGCCGGCCAGCGGTCCTTGAGCTGCGGCCCGTCCATCAGCGTGGCCAGCACCAGGGTCGGCCCCACGCCGCGGATCAGGCCGGAGACCGGCTCGAGCTGCGCCAGGTCCTCGCAGATGAGCGGCGCGAGGGAGAGCCACCCGTTGGGGGCCAGGAAGGTGAGGCGCCGGTGCTGGATCTCGATGTCTTCCCACCACTCCTCGCGCACGCTGAGCGTGCCCGCCAGCGCGTACTGGCGGATCTGCTCGGCGGTCAGCTTCCAGCGGTGATGCTTCGCCTGCCCCAGGTCGTACCACTTGTTGGCGAAGAACGCCGAAAGCACCACCTGGTTCACCTCGGACGCACCCTCCGGGGGCGGCGCGGCATCGGCGGCCGCCTCCACGGGGAGCGCCGACTGCTTGCCCCGCACTCCCGCCACGATGAGCGGGATCCGGGCGGGAAAGTGCTCCACCAGGGCGTCCTTGAGCCTGTCGAGGTCGCCCTGCGTCAGGGCCAGCTCGGGAAACGCCAGCACGTGGACGTGTTTGACCTCGTCGAACGCCTGGCTCAGGAGCGCGATCACCTCGTCCACCTTCAGCCCCGCCTCCGGGGGCGGCCCGTATTGAAAGTAGCGGAAGTGGGCGGCGTCGCCCGCGCCGTCGGGGTTGGGGCGGCCCACGAACGCCTTCGGGCTGACTTCGTACGGGAACGGGAAGGCCAGGATGTTGATGGTGTTCTCGTGGTCGTCGCGGTTGATCCACGGGATGGAGCGCCACTGTACGCTCACCTCGGAGTGGTGGAACGACAGGTGGTGCGACAGCGAGCGCAGGCTCAGCCCGGTCTGCGGGGTGCGGCACTTGGGGAGGACCACCCCGTACAGCTTCGGCAGGCGCGAGAGCGTGCCCGTAACCGCCAGGTGCAGGTTGGCCAGGAACGAGAGCTCGCGCGGCTCGGGGCGCGCGACCATGCCGAAGCCGCGGCAGGCCTGGTCGGCGAGCGCGTGCAGGGTGAGGATGGCGCGGAACAGCGTGTGGTCCATCGGCTCGCCGTCGCAGTTCAGCCGCGCGGCGGGGTCGAAGAGGATCTCCTGCAGCAGCTTCAGCTTGGGGGGGAGCGCGTCCCGCTTGTTGCGGATCCACTCGAACCACTCGCGGATGTCCTGCTCGCCCCAGTCCCGGTCGCTCCAGTCCCTGCTCTCCGCCTCGGAGGCGGCTGCGGCGGCGGTGTCGGCGGCTTTCGCCGGCGTGCGGAGGGGTGCGTCGTCTCCCTGGCTGCGCTCGGTGCTGATCGCGAACAGGTTCAGGGGCACGTGGGGGTGGGGCGGGGATACGACGAGGCGGTAGATCCCCGTCGCCTTCAGGATCATGGAGGTCAGCGCAAAGAGGTCCGGGGGCCACGCGAACCACTCGTCCGGAGACCACGGCACCATCCGCCCGGCGAGATCGGACACGGAAAATCGGTCATCGAGCGTGGCTTCCGAAGTCACGGTGGCCTCCTGGGCGAGGAGTGGGCGGGCTGCGGCCGGGTAGGAGGTTTCTTTGAGGGTGCGCCAGAATCGGGAGACGAGAACGAGGCGACCGCGGCGCGACCGGTAGAATGAGGGCCCGGGCCGGTCGCGTCAACCCGTTTGCCGCGAATGCAAGCGTTCGTGTCGGGCCAACTCCGGCGTCGAGAGGCCGGCAAAGCGAATCGAACCTGTGGCGAAAGAGCCTCGACGGCGCTTCCGCCCGCCGGGCAGGCATCGGCGCCGCGCGGAGGGCCCTCACCCGCCGCCTGGCGCGGCAACCCTCTCCCAACCTCGGGAGAGGGTGGACTTTACGAGTCGGTGTGGGAGGTTGGGATTTCGCGCGAAAGCGTAGGGGCGAGGCATGCCTCGACCGGCGGGGGTCGGCCCCTGCGGCGAGAGGCGGGGGGCAATGTGCCGATGCCACCTCCGCACGGACTCGCAGGCTCGCCCCTACGACTCCAGGACGCTGCGCGCGACGAAACCCCGCGTGAGGGATGCGCGCCCGACAGGGCCGGGACGCCGCCGCCACAGGGGTATCGTGGCGGCGGTGGCCCGGCGCCGTTGGGCACGGTCGTATCGTGCCCTACGGCGCGCGCAGCCCGGCCCGGAGCGCAGCGGAGGGACACGCCCAAACCGCAGTGCGAAGTGCGAGGTGCGAAGTGCGAAGTCCTCTGGATGCATGAAAAAGCGAGCGGCCGCGCACTCGGTGAAGGATGCGCGGCCGCTCGAACTCTGGCGAAAGAGCCTCGACGGCGCTTCAGCCCGCCTTGCGGATCTTGCCGGCGGAGATGCAGCTGGTGCACACGCGCACGCGGCGGTGCGTGCCGTTCTCCGTCACGATGCGGGCGGACTGGAGGTTCGGGCGCCAGACACGCTTGGTCTTGTTGTTGGCGTGGCTGACGTTGTTCCCGCTGCGCGGGCCCTTTCCGCAGACGGCGCAGAATGCCATCGGGAAATCTCCTGGATCGGTAGCCTACGGGACGTAACACAAGCCGGGAAATCTAAGCCCTTTGGCCGCCCGGGTCAACCCGCCGGGCCCTATCTCGTTGGTTTGACACCGCCTGCGCCGGAGCCTACGTTTCCTCCCCGTCCGCCCCCGCCTGCGAGGGGCTTCCCGCGTTCCCCGCCGAACCGCCATGAAGACGGCACTCATCACCGGGATCACCGGCCAGGACGGCAGCTACCTGGCGGAGCTCCTGCTGGAGAAGGGCTACCGCGTGTGCGGGCTGGTGCGCCGCAGCTCCACCGTCACCTTCGAGCGCATCCAGCACATCCAGCACCGCATCGAGCTGGTCCCGGGCGACCTGGCCGACCAGAACTCGCTGCTCTACGCGCTGCAGCAGTGCGACCCCGACGAGGTGTACAACCTGGCGGCGCAGAGCTTCGTGCAGACCTCGTGGAACCAGCCCGTGCTCACCGGCGACGTGACGGCGCTCGGGGTGACGCGGATGCTGGAGGCGATCCGGGTGCACAACCCGCGCGTGCGCTTCTACCAGGCGTCGAGCTCCGAGATGTTCGGGAAGGTGCAGGCGGTGCCGCAGCGCGAGGACACGCCGTTCTACCCCCGCTCGCCGTACGGGGTGGCCAAGGTGTACGGCCACTGGATCACGGTGAACTACCGCGAGAGCTACGACATGTTCGCGGCGAGCGGGATCCTCTTCAACCACGAGAGCCCCCGCCGCGGGCTGGAGTTCGTGACCCGCAAGGTGACCGACGGGGCGGCGCGCATCAAGCTGGGGCTGGGGGAGAAGCTGCACCTGGGGAACCTGGACGCCCAGCGCGACTGGGGGTTCGCGGGCGACTACGTGCGCGCCATGTGGCTGATGCTGCAGGGCGACGAGCCGCGCGACTACGTGGTGGCCACCGGCGAGACGCACAGCGTGCGCGAGCTGGTGGAGGCGGCGTTCGAGCACGTGGGGCTCGACTGGCGCGAGCACGTGGTGCAGGACGAGCGCTTCATGCGCCCCGCCGAGGTGGACCTGCTGGTGGGCGACCCCGCGAAGGCGCGCGAGGAGCTGGGGTGGGAGCCCGAGGTGGGCTTCCGCGAGCTGGTGCGCATGATGGTGGACGCCGACCTGGAGCGCCTGCGCCCGGCGGCGGGGCGCGCCCTGGCGGCGGCGGGCTGAAGCCGGTGCGGGTCCTGGTCACGGGGGCGGGCGGCTTCGTGGGCGCCCACCTGCTGCGCGCGCTGCTGCAGGGCGGCCACCAGGTGTGGGCCACCACCCAGGCCGGCCACGCGCCGCCCGGGGGGCCCGCCGGGGCGCGCTGGCTCCCGCTGGAGCTCACCGCCCGGGACTCGGTCGACTCCGTCGTCGCCGAGGCGCGCCCCGAGCGGGTGTTCCACCTGGCAGCGCAGTCGTCGGTGGCCGAGTCGCTGCAGGACCCGCTGGCCACCTGGGAGACGAACGCCACGGGGACGCTCCGGCTGGTGGGGGCGCTGCCGCCGGGGTGCCGGCTCCTCTTCGTCAGCTCGGCGGAGGTGTACGGCGTGGTCCCCGAGGCGGAGCAGCCGATCGGCGAGGCGCGCGGCCTTCGCCCCACCAACCCGTACGCGGCCTCGAAGGCGGCGGCCGAGATGGCGGTGCTGGAGGCGGTGGCGCGCGGCGCCGACGCGGTGGTGGCGCGCTCCTTCAGCCACACGGGGCCGGGGCAGGACGCGCGCTTCGCGCTGGGCTCGTTCGCGCGCCAGCTGGCGGCCGTGCGCGCGGGCGCGGCCGAGCCGGTGCTCAGGGTGGGCAACCTGGAGGCGCGGCGCGACTACCTGGACGTGCGCGACGTGGTGCGCGCCTACCTGCTGCTGATGGAGCGGGGGGAGCGGGGCGGCGTGTACAACGTGGCCTCGGGGCGCCCGCGCGCCGTGCGCGAGCTGGTGGAGACGCTGGTGGCGCTCTCGGGGACGGGAGCGCGGCTGGAGACCGACCCCGCGCGGGTGCGGCCGCTGGACGTCCCCCTCCTCTCGGGCGACGCCTCGGCGCTCCGGGCGCTGGGGTGGGAGCCGGTGGTCCCGATCGAGCGGACGCTGGCCGACCTGCTGGAGGCGGAGGCGCGCCAGCCGGGGACCCCCGCGGCGGCGGCGCCGTGAGCGGCACCGTGTACCTGGTGGGCGCGGGGCCCGGCGACCCGGGGCTCCTCACCGTGCGCGCGGCGGAGCTGCTGGCGCGGGCCGACGTGGTGGTGTACGACGCGCTGGTGTCGCCCGAGGCGCTGGAGCGTGCGGCGCGGGCCGAGCGGATCTTCGCCGGGAAGCGTGGCGGGCAGGCGCAGCCGATGCCGCAGCCCGAGATCAACCGGCTCCTGGTGGAGCTGGCGGCCCGCCACGAGGTCGTCGTCCGGCTCAAGGGCGGCGACCCGTTCGTCTTCGGGCGAGGGGGCGAGGAGGCGCTGGCGCTGGTGGAGGCCGGCGTGCCGTTCGAGGTGGTCCCGGGCGTCACCGCCGGCGTGGCCGCGCCCGCCTACGCCGGCATTCCCGTCACCCACCGCGGCCTCTCGGCCAGCGTGACGCTGGTGACCGGGCACGAGGACCCGGCCAAGCTCGAGACGGAGCTGGACTGGGGGGCGCTGGCGCGCGGGAGCGGCACGCTCGTCTTCTACATGAGCGTGGGGCGGATGACGGAGAACTTCGCCCGGCTGGTCGAGGGAGGCCGCTCTCCCGACACCCCGGCGGCGGCGGTGGAGTGGGGGACGTACCCCCGCCAGCGCACGGTGGCGGGGACGCTGGCGACGCTGCCGGAGCTGGCGCGCGAGGCGGGGATCGGCGCGCCGTCGATCGTCGTCGTGGGCGAGGTGGTCTCGCTGCGCGGGCGGCTCGGCTGGTTCGACCGGCGGCCGCTCTCGGGGCGGCGGATCGTGGTGACGCGGGCCCGCGCGCAGGCGAGCGAGCTGGCCGCGCGCCTGGTGGAGCTGGGGGCCGAGGTGGTGCAGCTGCCCACCATCCGCATCGAGGCGCCGGAGGACCCGATGCCGCTCTGGCGCGCGGTGGACGAGGTGGCGGGGTTCGACTGGGTGGTGTTCACCAGCGCCAACGGGGTGCAGCGCTTCTTCGCGGTGCTGGAGGAGACCGGGCGCGACGCGCGGGCGCTGGCCACCGCGGCCCTCTGCGCCATCGGCCCCGCGACGGCCGCCGAGCTGGCGAAGCACGGGCTCAAGGCCGACCTGGTGCCGCCCGAGTTCGTGGCCGAGGCGGCGCTGGAGGCGCTCGCGGCGGCCACGGAGCTCGAGGGCAAGCGCATCCTGCTGCCGCGGGCCGACATCGCCCGCTCCGTCCTCCCCGACGGCCTGCGCGAGCGCGGGGCCGAGGTGGTGGAGGTGGCCGCCTACCGCACCGTGCGGGACGGCGCGGGGGCGGAGGAGGTGCGCCGCCGGCTGGCGGCAGGGGAGATCGACCTGGTGACCTTCACCGCGGGCTCCACGGTGCGCAGCTTCGCCGAGCTGGTGGGGACCGACGTCGGGGGCGCGCGGGTGGCCTCCATCGGCCCGGTCACCTCGGCCGCGGCGCGCGAGCTGGGGCTGCGGGTGGACGTGGAGGCGGACGAGTACACCATCCCCGGGCTCGTGCGCGCGATCCGGGCCCTCTACGCGGAGGGCGCGGGGTGACTCGCTCGGGAGCGGGATTCCGGATGCCTCACACGGAGTCAACGGAGTCGACGGAAACAGCATGGCCTCACGCAGAGAAGCAGAGTCAGCAGAGGAAACCACGCCCGGCGGTGAGTTCTCCGCTGACCCTGCTGCTCTGCGTGAGAAAAGCGGTTGTCTCGTTCGCGGTACGACATGAGGACTGATTTCCGCCGCGGCCGCACGCTCGGATGGGCGGCCACGCTCGTGATCGCATCGATCGTCTCCGCCGTCTCCAGCGCGCGCGCGCAGGACACGGCGAGGGCGCGCGTGGACAGCGCGGCGGCCGACACGGTGGCGAGGGGGGCGGCCGACCGGGTCCCGCGCGAGCGCCGCTCCCAGCGCTTCCGCGCCTCGCCGCTCCTGCCGCCGGACCACTGGGCGGTGCGCGCGGCCGCGCGCCTCGAGGGGATGGGGCTCGCGCCGGGCTACCTCCCCGCCCAGCGCGCCGTGCCGCGCCAGACCGTCGCCCTGGTCCTGGAGCGGGCCGCCGAGCGCACCGCCCGGGGCCGCCCCGACCTGGCGTACCTCACCGAGGGGTGGTGGACGCGCTTCCGCGAGGAGTTCCGCGAGTACGGGGAAGACCTGCCGGCGCCGGGCCTCGCCCCGCTGGGGAGCTTCGCCGGGGCGGGCGCGCAGGGGTGGGCGGGGCGGCTGGAGCCGCGCGTGCGCGACGACCCCCCGGCCCCGATCCCCGACCGCACCGAGGGCGCGGCCCGCGTGCAGGTGGCGTGGGCGGCCGGCCGGCACTTCGCGGGCGCCTCCGAGGAGACGTTCGGGACCGACGCCGGCGCCGACGTCCCGCGCTGGGAGCTGGTGGCGGCGGCGGGCAACGTCGCGCTCTCCGTGGGCGACCAGCCGGTGGCCTACGGGTGGGGGCGCGCCGGCGGCTTCGTCTTCGCCGACCCCGATCCGCTGCCGCGGGTGGAGCTGCAGACCACCGCGCCCACGCGGCTCGGCGGCCCGCTCGGCTTCCTGGGGACGATGAGCTTCCACGCCTTCGCCTCGCGGCTCGACGAGGACCGCCACGCGGGCGACCCGTGGATGTGGGGCGCCCGCCTGGCGCTGCGCCCGCGGGAGCGGCTGACGCTCGGCGTAACGCGCGGCGCCATCTTCGGCGGCGACGTGGCCGAGGTGACACCCGGGCGGCTGCTCCGCTCGCTGGCGGGGGTGATCGACCAGAGCTTCGACAACCAGATCCTCTCGTTCGACCTGCGCTGGCGCCTCCCCACCGAGCGCGCCGCGGCGGCCACGCTGTACGTGGAGTGGGCCTCCGACGACGCCGGCGGCGGCCTGAACGAGCAGCCGGCCGTCCTCGCCGGGATGTACCTGCCGGCGCTGCCGGGGATGCCCAACGTGGCGCTCGGCCTCGAGCACGCGCGCATCGCCCGCTGCTGCGGGCACGGCTCGTGGTACTTCCACACCGAGTTCCGCGGCTACTGGGCGCGCGAGGGCCGCCCGCTGGGCCACCCCCTGGGCGGCGGCGGCAGCGAGACGCGCCTGTACGCCGACGCCGACCTGTACGACGCGCTGCTCCGGGTCACGGCCGACGCCTTCGTGCGCGACCGGGCGCAGCTGGCCTACGACGGCTCTCCCGGCACCCTGTTCGCGCCCGACCGCACGGGGACCGGCGGGGGCGCCTCGCTGGGCGTGGAGTGGCGCCTGTCCCACCGCGGCGAGCTCAGGCTCCGCGGCGCGCACGAAGGCGGCGACGGCTGGCGCGAGCAGACGTTCCAGGCAGAGCTGAGGTACCTGTTTTGAGCGGCGGATCCTTCCCCTCGTACCGCCCGCGCCGGCTGCGGCGCACCGAGCCCCTGCGCGCGCTGGTGCGCGAGACCACGCTCGTGCCCGGCGACCTGGTGCTCCCCCTCTTCGTGGCCCCCGGCCGGGGGGTGCGCCGCGCCGTGGCCTCCATGCCCGGCGTGGAGCAGACCTCGGCCGACGAGCTGCTGAGGGACGCCGAGGAGGCGCTCGGGCTGGGCCTCGGCGGCGTGCTCCTCTTCGGCATCCCCGAGCACAAGGACGAGGCCGGGAGCGAGGGCTACGCCGAGGGCGGCGTGGTGCAGGGCGCCGTCCGCCTGCTCAAGCGCGAGCTCCCCGAACTGCTGGTGGTCACCGACGTGTGCCTGTGCGAGTACACCAGCCACGGGCACTGCGGGATCGTGGTGGACGGCGACGTCGACAACGACGCCACCGTGCCGCTGCTGGCGCGCATGGCCGTCACCCACGCCGCGGCCGGCGCCGACGTGGTGGCGCCCTCCGACATGATGGACGGCCGCGTGGGGGCGATCCGCGCCGCGCTCGACCAGGCCGGCTTCGCGAAGACGGCGATCCTCTCCTACGCCGCCAAGTACGCCTCGGCGTTCTACGGCCCCTTCCGCGACGCCGCCGACAGCGCCCCGGCGTTCGGCGACCGGCGCACCGCGCAGATGGACCCGGCCAACGTCGAGGAGGCGCTGCGCGAGGTGCGGCTCGACATCCAGGAGGGCGCCGACATCGTGATGGTCAAGCCCGCGCTCGCCTACCTGGACGTGATCCGCCGGGTGAAGGACGAGACCGGGTGGCCGGTGTGCGCCTACCACGTCTCGGGCGAGTACGCCATGATCGAGGCCGCCGCCGAGCGCGGGTGGATCGACGGCCCGCGCGCGCACTGCGAGGCGCTCACCGCCATCCGCCGCGCGGGCGCGGACCTGGTCGTCTCGTACTGGGCCCGCCAGTTCGCCCGCGCCGAGCGGGGGTGATGCAAGTGCGTGAGTGCGGAAGTGCGCGAGTGCGTCGGGGACCGGAACCGTCCCGCACTGACGCACTAACGCACTAACGCACTAACGCACTGCGGTTCCGGGCATGTCCCTCCGCTGCGCTCCGGGCCGGGCTGCGCGCGCCGTAGGGCACGATACGACCGTGCCCAACGGCGCCGGGCCACCGCCGCGACGATACCCCGTGTCGCGGCGGCGTCCCGGCCCTGCCGGGCGCGCATCCCTCATGCAACCGCCGGCCGCGATACGAGACCGACCCGCGGCGGGCCAGAACGCGACGCCGTGGAGCGCTGCGGGACACTCGCGCCCCGGCGGCCGCCGCGTGGAGGAAGCGCGCGGGACCGGCGCCCGGCC
>DASVWD010000252.1 GCA_036389795.1 Longimicrobium sp. | reverse complement strand
TGTAGCCGTTGACGCTGATTACCGCATCGGCCTTCTGGATCGTGATGGCGGCCGTGCCGGTGGCATCGTTGTAGTTGGCGCCGCCGGTGAAGCTCCAGTTCGCGGTGCCGCCCGGCGCGTCGGTGAACGTCGCACCCAGGTTCAGACCGCTGCTGAGATACGCGCCGCCGACGCCCGTGGCCGTGCCGGTCGCCCCGTGCGCGGCGCCGTCATAGGTCCCGGTGTAGCCGTTGACGTCGGTCGTGGCGTCGGCCTTCTGGATGGTGATCGCCGCCGTGCCGGTGGCATCGTTGTAGTTCGTGCCGCCGGTGAAGATCCAGTTCGCGGTGCCGCCCGGCGCGTCGGAGAAGGTCGCACCCAGGTTCAGCCCGCTGGTGAGATTCGCGCCGCCGACACCCGTGGCCGTGCCGGTCGCCCCATGAGCGGCGCCGTCGTAGGTCCCGGTGTAGCCGTTGACGCTGATTACCGCATCGGCCTTCTGGATCGTGATGGCGGCCGTGCCGGTGGCATCGTTGTAGTTGGCGCCGCCGGTGAAGCTCCAGTTCGCGGTGCCGCCCGGCGCGTCGGTGAAGGTCGCTCCGAGATTCAGGCCGCTGCTGAGGTTCGCTCCGCCGACACCCGTGGCCGTCCCGCTGGCCCCGTGCGCGGCGCCGTCGTACACGCCCGTGTAGCCGGTGACGCTGATCACCGCGTCGGCCTTCTGGATGGTGATGGCTGCGGTGCCGTTGGCATCGTTGTAGTTCGTGCCGCCGGTGAAGCTCCAGTTCGCGGTGCCGCCCGGTGCGTCGGTGAACGTCGCACCCAGGTTCAGACCGCTGCTGAGATCCGCTCCGCCGACGCCCGTGGCCGTCCCGCTGGCCCCGTGCGCGGCGCCGTCGTAGGTCCCGGTGTAGCCGTTGACGCTGATCACCGCGTCGGCCTTCTGAATCGTGATCGCGGCGGTGCCGGTGGCGTCGTTGTAGTTCGTGCCGCCGGTGAAGCTCCAGTTCGCGGTGCCGCCCGGCGCGTCGGTGAAGGTCGCCCCCAGGTTCAGGCCGCTGCTGAGGTTCGCGCCGCCGACGCCCGTGGCCGTCCCGCTGGCCCCGTGCGCGGCGCCGTCGTAGGTCCCGGTGTAGCCGTTGACGTTGATCGTAGCGTCGGCCTGGCCGATGGTGAGCGGCTGGGTGTCGCTCCCCTCGTAGTTGGCGTCGCTGATGGTGCCGGTGACGCTGTACGTCCCCGCGTTGGCCGGGGCCGTGGCCGACGGGCCGTAGCTCGTGGAGCCGGTCCCCTCGTAGCTGAGGACGACCGTCAGCCCGCCCGGACTGGTGGCCGCCGACGCGCCCCGCGGCGAGCCGTCGTAGGTGTGGCTCAGGCCGCCGAGGGTGAGCGTCGCCGCCGCCTTCGCCGCCGAGATCGACTGCGGGGTCGCGGCGGCGCCGAGGTAGTTGGCGCCCTCGGCCACCGAGGCGGTGACGGTGCAGGTCCCCGAGCCGGCGTCGATGGTGACCACGCCGCCCGCGATGGAGCACGCGCCGCCGGCGCCGATGGTGAGCGCGCCGTCGCCCGTGGTGCTGGCGGTGGGCGTGTAGGTGCCGTGGTAGGCCAGCGTCGCGGGCGCGCTGCTGGTGAAGCTCACCGACGGCGTCGCCTTGCCGATCACCAGCGTGCCGGTGGCGCTCCCCTGGTAGTTGGCGTCGTCGACGCTGGCGCTCACGTCGTAGCTCCCCGCCGCGACGGGAGACGCCACGGGCGAGCCGCCCTGGCCGTAGGTGATCGTCACCCCCAGCCCGCCGGGGCTCGTCGTGGCCGTGGCCGACTTGCCGGACCCGTCGTAGGTGTGCGAGAGGCTCCCGGCGTCCAGCGACACCGTTGCCGCGGCCTTCGCGGCCGTGATCGTCTGGCTGGCCGTGCCGCCCGTGTAGTTGCCGGTCTCGGCCAGCGTCGCCGTCACCGTGCAGCTCCCCGAGCCCGCGGTGATGGTGACCGTGCCCCCGGCCAGCGAGCAGGCGTCGCCCGCGCCCACGCTCAGCGTGACCGCGCCGTCGCCCACCTGCGAGGTGGTCGGCGAGTACGTCCCGTTGAAGGCGAGCGTCCCCGGGCTGGCCGAGGTGAAGCTCACCGACCCCGCCGCCTTCGCCGCCGCGATGGTCTGCGGCGCGGCGGCGGCGGCGGCGTAGTTGGCCCCCTCCGACACCGACGCCGTCACCGTGCAGGCGCCGACGCCCGAGGTCATCGTCACCACCCCGCCGCTGAGCGAGCAGGCCCCGGAGGCGCCGAGGGAGAGCGTCCCGTCGCCGTTCGTGGCGGCGGCGGGCGTGTAGGTGCCCCCGAACGCCAGCGAGGCGGGCGCGGTGGAGGTGAAGCTCACCGTGGGCGTGGCCTTCAGCACGTTGATCGACACCGTGGTGCCGGCCACCGCGCCGAAGCTCGCGTCGTCGGTGGGGGTGAAGTCGGCCGCGAGGGCCTGGCCGCTCCCGGCGCCCAGCACCGTTCCGGCCGCGGGGGTGTAGGTGAACGTCCCCGCCACCGGCGACGAGCCGAACGCCGCGGAGGCGTTGAGCTGCGCCGCGCCGAGCGCCGTCCCGTAGGTGATGTCGGCGGGATTGCTCCAGGAGATCGTCGGGGTGGCCTTCGCCGCCGTGATCGTCTGGGTGGCCGTGGCGGCGGTGTAGTTCGTCGTGGCCGGCACCGAGGCCGTCACGGTGCAGGTGCCGGTGCCCGACGTCATCGTCACCGTGGAGCCGCTCATCGAGCAGGCGCCGCCGGCGGAGATGCCGAGCGCACCGTCGCTGTTCGACGAAGCGCTGGGCGAATAGGTCCCCTCGTAGACGAGGCTCGCCGGGGCGGTGGAGAGGAAGGTGACGGTGGCCGCCGCGGGGGAGATGGTGAAGCTCTGGTCGACGTCGGCCGCCGGGTTGTAGGTACCGTTGCCGGGCTGGGAGGCGCGCACGGTGCAGGTGCCGGCCGCCACGATCGTGACGGTGCTCCCCGCGACCGTGCACGTTCCGGTGGTGAGGCTCGCGAACGACACCGGCAGCCCCGAGCTGGCCGTGGCCGCCACCGCGAACGGCGGATCGCCGAAGCTCTTCCCCGCCAGCGCCCCGAAGGTGATGCTCTGGCTCAGCTTCCCGGTGACCGTGAAGTTGACGACGGTGCTGATCAGCGTCCCGCCGCTGCACGCCGAGCTCCCGGACGTGGCGCCCTTGCACGCCCGCACCGTCCAGTTGCCGGCCGCGGCCGAGGCGGGAGAGAACGAGCCGGTGATGGTGGCCCCGCCGGACTGGCTGAGGAAGGTGTTCGTTCCCATCACGTTGCCGGACGGGTCGGCCCACTCGATGCGGAAGTCCGCGCCGCCCGCGCCGCTCACGGACGTGGTCCCCTTCGCGCAGAGGGTGCCGCCCACGGCCACCGACGGGGTCCCCGCCGAGGTGCACCCGGCGGGCGCGCCGGCCGAGAAGCCGGTGACCCCGCTGGCGGTCCCGTCCGTGAACGTGGTCTGCGCCTGCACGCCCGAGAGCCGGCCCGTGGCGGTCACCACGAAGCGCACGTCCAGGTGGTGCTGCTCCGGCGCGAAGTCGCGGTTCACGAAGCCGCCGAGCGCGTCGGCCGTGGCCGTGAGCGTGCGGTTGTCGTGCACCTCCGGGTCCTCGTGCAGCACGATGGCCACCGTCTCGCCCGGCTGGAAGCCGGTGCCGGTGATGGTCACCGTGTCGCCCGGCGGGTAGTCGTCCCGGTCGGTGCGGATCACCGCCCCACCGGTGTTGCCGCCGGGCGCGCTCATCAGCACCACCTGTCCCCCCACGCTGGTGCCGGTCTGCCCCACGGCGTCCAGCGCGGCGCCCGCGGCCCCCTGCGGGAGCTGCACCCCGTAGGCGGCCATGCTGGCGTACGCCAGCACGCCCCCGCCCGAGCCCAGCACGGCGGAGCCGGTGGGGGTGAGCGCCCGCACGCTCGCGTACGTCTGCAGCCGCCCGTCGGCCACCAGGTTCACCCCGGTGATCGCGCGCAGCCAGTCGTAGCGCGACGTCACCTCGTCCGAGAGGTCCAGGAGCGCCACGATCCCCGGACCCTTCACGGCGGCGTAGCTCCCGGCCGCCCACCCCGCCAGGTTGCGCAGGAGGGCGTCCTTGGGCTCGCGGTTGGCGCTCCCCAGGTCGGGGGTGCCCGACCAGACGGCCACGCGCCCCATCACCGCGTCGCCCAGCCGCTCGGCCACGTCGGCGCGGCGCAGCAGGGCGTAGGGGCGGGTGGAGGCGTTGTCGGCCAGGGACGGCACGACCAGCACCGCGTACTGCCACAGGTCGGCCGTGACCAGGTCCACGGTGCCGCCGCTGCCGTCGTAGCCGCGGTCCACCCCGTCGGGGAAGCGGCTTGCCAGCGCGGCCGCCGCGGCCGCGCATCCGCCCTCGTCGATGCCGACGGGGCAGTAGACGAGGGCCCTCTGGGCGAGCGCCGCGGCGGGGGCGAGCGCCAGGGCGCACGCCGCCGCGGCCGCCAGGGCCGTGAGTTTCCGGCTCATGGCGTCCCTCAGCTGCAGGCGTCGGCGACCAGGGCCTCGAGCGAAGCCGCCTGGGCCACGTCGGTGGCCGCGGTCGACTCGCTTCCGGGGGCGGGCTGCAGGCGCGTGCGCGTCCGCTCCAGCTGGGCGCGGGCGGCCGCGCACACGCTGGAGACCTGTTCCGACGCGGCCGGGGCCACCGGCGCGGCGGCGGCGGTGGCCGCGGGGGCGGCCTCGGCTTCGGTGGGGAGCTGCTGCTTGGGCAGGTCCTGGCAGGCAGCGGCGAGAGCCGCCGCGCAAAGGGCGGCGAAACGGGCGTACCGCATGGGTTCCTCCTGGAGCACATCTGAAGGGGAGGTCGCGCCGAAGTGGCGCGGATGAACCCTGCCGGCGGCCCGGCCGTCTCGAAGGGGGAGAGACCCGTGGCTTTGCGGACCGGCCTCGCGGCCGGGGTGCCCTGAAGCGGAGGGGGGAAGTCAGCCTCGGGCGGCTAGCGCCGCCCGGAGCCACGGGGGTGAAGGAACAAGCATGCCATTCTTTGCGCAGCCCGTAAGCCGTCTTCCGAAAAGAACTTGCAGAGGGTGTCGGGATCTGTGCATGGGAAAAAGCGAACCACCTGTTACGAAACGAAACGCGGCTGCGGGGGGCGGGTTACGCCAGCGCGGCCCCGGCGGCGCGCGCCACCAGCTCCTCCAGCGAGCAGGGGCCGTCGGCGCGGCCGGCCACGGCGGCGCGCACCGAGAGCGCCGCGGGGACGTGCGCCCGGACCTCGGCCATCGATGCGAAGGCCTCGGCCTCGCTCTTCCCCGGCATCACGAGCAGGAACTCGCCCGCGCCCAGGTGCAGCGCCACCCCGTCTTCGCCCGCCGCGGCCCGGAGCGCCTCCGCCGCGCCGTGCAGCTCGTCGCCCTCGGGGGGCCCCGCCGCCCCGGCGACCGCCACCACGGCCACGGCCACCGCGCAGCCGCGGCGCGCCAGCGACTCGGCCAGGCGCAGCACCGCCTCGGCGCGGCCGGCGCCCTCCTCGCCCTCGCGCGCCGCGGGAAGGCGCCGCGCCAGCACGCGCTCCAGCCCGCGCACGCGCTCCAGCGCCGCCTCGGCCTGGCCGGCCAGCAGGCGCAGCAGCTCCAGGTCCTCCTCGTCGTACACGCGGTCGGCGCGGCGCTCCACCAGCACCGCCGCGCCTCCCGCGAAGGGCGCGCAGGCCAGCGAGGCCGCCCCCGCGCCCGCGAAGAGCGGCGCGAGCGCCGGGAAGCGCACCGCGTCGGCGGGGGCGAGGACCCCGGCGGCCCCGGCCCCGTCCAGCTCCAGCCCTTCCGCGGACCCCTCCAGCCGCGGCTCGCGCCGGGCCCGGAGCGGCCCGCCGCCCGGGGCGGGGAGGAAGAGGAGGCAGACGTGGGCGCCCACGATGCGGGGCGCGTGGGTCGCGAGCGCGTCCAGCACCGCGTCGCTCGAGCGCGCCTCGGCCAGCTCCCCCGCGAAGCCGGCCACCTGCTCGCCCAGGCGCAGCCGCCGCCAGCGCCGCCGCCACTCGCGCCGGCGGGCGTCGGTGGCGCCGGCGCCGCCCACCGCGGCCGGCTCCGCGCGCGGGGGCGGGAAGCCGAGCGGCGCGAAGTCGCGCAGCGTCTCGCGCAGGTAGGCGGCGGCCAGCTCGGCCAGCCCCAGGTCGGCGCCCGCGGGGGGGAGGCGGTCTTCTTCGCGGCGGAGGTACATCGGCGCGCCGGGGTGGGAGGCGGCGAAGGGGCGTGGCGCCGGCCGGGACTCCGGCGCCGCCCCGCGGCACCCCGCCCCCCGTACGCACCCTGGTGTTTCTGATTGCGCTCGGGAGACGGGAACCTCCGTGCCACGCGGGCCGGGGCCGGTGCAAACCCCTTGCACCGGCTTCGCTTCTGCCCGCTGCGGGCGCCGCCGCGCGGAGCGGCGCCACGGCGCGAAAGGTAACTCGCGTTTCGTTTCGTAACGCCGGAGGAGACCGCGCCACGCTTGCGCGGCAGCGGCGGCGCGCGTACCATGCCAATCCCCGCCGTGCCCCCCACGCGGCCACCGTCCCTCGCGCCGTCTCCGGGTCCCGGTGCCCCGATCCCCGGCTTCCGCACCCTCCCGCACCCCGGTCCGGCCGCCCGTGGCCGCCGCGGGCGCCATTTGCCTGCTGGTGGTCGAGGACGACCAGATGCAGGCGCGGCTGCTGCGCGCCAACGTGGAGCGCCCCGGGCGGCTGGAGGTGGAGCTGGCCGCCTCGGGCGAGGAGGCGCTGGCCCGCCTGGCGCGCCCGGGGGTCGACGTGGTGCTCACCGACCTGTACATGCCGGGGATGGACGGGATCGAGCTCCTGCGCCGCATCCGCGAGAGCGACCCGGCGCTCCCGGTGATCCTGGCCTCGGGCCACGCCACCCTCGACCGCGCGGTGGAGGGGATCCGCGCCGGGGCCACCGACTTCCTGCAGAAGCCGCTGAACGTGGGGGCGCTGCAGGCGCTGGTGGAGCGCGCCGTGGCCGAGCGGCCGGTGCGCGAGGAGATCGCCACCCGCCGCGCCGCCCCCGCCGGCGACGAGCTGCTGGCCGGGAGCCACCCCCGGCTGGAGGAGGTGCGCGAGTTCGCCCGGCAGGTGGCGCAGGCCCCCACCGCCCGCGTGCTGGCCACCGGCGAGTCGGGGACGGGGAAGAGCCTGCTGGCGCGCGCCATCCACGAGCGGTCGGGCGCCGTCGGCCGCTTCGTGCAGGTCAACTGCGCCGCCATCCCCCCGCAGCTCCTGGAGTCGGAGCTCTTCGGCCACGAGAAGGGCGCCTTCACCGACGCCAAGGCGCTCAAGCGCGGGCTGGTGGAGCTGGCCGACCGCGGCACGCTGCTGCTGGACGAGGTCGACACCCTCCCGCTCGAGCTGCAGCCCAAGCTCCTCCTCTTCCTGGAGACGCGCGAGGTGCGCCGCGTGGGGGGCGCCCACCCGATCCCGGTGTCCACCCGCGTGGTGGCCGCCACCAACGCCGACCTCGACCAGCGGGTGCGCGAGGGCGCCTTCCGCCGCGACCTCCTCTACCGGCTCGACGTGGCCCGCGTGCGGATGCCGCCCTTGCGCGAGATGCCCGAGGTGATCGTGGAGCTGGCCATGCGCTTCGCCCGCGAGCTCGCCGCCGAGCTCGGCCGCCCCGTCCCCGAGCTCACCCGGGCCGGCTGCGCCCCGCTGCTCGACTACCCCTGGCCGGGGAACGCCCGCGAGCTGCGCAACGCCGTGGAGCGCGCGCTCCTCTTCCACCGCGGCGGCCCCCTGGTGGCCCACCCCCCCGCCCAGGCGCGCGAGCCGCTTCCCGAGTCGCACCGCGTGGCGCTGGACCTGGGCCTCACCCTGGAAGAGGTGGAGCGCGCCTACCTGGCCGCCACCCTGGAGGGCACCCGCCGCGACCTGGCCGAGGTGGCCGCCGGGCTCGGCATCTCCCGCAAGACCCTGTGGGAGAAGCGGCGCCGCTACGGACTCTGATCCGTCCTTCGCCCCAGGCCGTCCGGACGGGACGCCGGAGCGGCGCCCCCCTTTCCTGCAGCGCCGCCGCCCGCGTCCGCGGCGGCCTGGACTCACCTCCCGACCGAGCGATGGAGCCCGTTCCCGTTCCCCCCGGCCCGCGCCGGCGCGTCCGCCCCATCTTCTTCCTCTGCCTGGCGGCGGTGGTGCTCATCAGCGCGCTGGACTGGCTGACGCCCGCCGGCGTGGTGGTCGGCATCTTCCTGGGCGTGCCGATCGCGCTCTCCTCCACCAGCGACCGCCCGCTCTGGGTGGTGCTCACCGGGGGGGCCGCCATGGCCTGCTTCGCCGTGGCGGCCGTGCTGGGGCGCGGACCCATCTCCCCCGCCGCCGTGTGGGTCCCGAACCGCGTCTTCGTCTTCCTCACCCTCCCGGCCATCACCTTCCTGGCGCTGGCGCTGCAGCGAGGCCGGCTGCAGGCCGAGTCGGCGCGCGACCTGAACCGCCTGCTGATGTCGCTGCTGGCGCACGACCTCCGCGCGCCGCTGGTGCTCTCGGCGCAGGCCATGGACTACGTGCGCGGCGCGGCCGAGCGCGGCGAGACTCCCGACCCCGTGCTGGTGGGCGACACGGCCGACCGGGTGCGCCGGAGCCTGCGCGCCATCGAGGTGGTGCTGGAGGTGGCGCGCGCCCAGGCCGAGGCCGGGGGGCGCGTGGCGGGGGTGGGGGGAGCGGAGCTGGCCGCCGGGCTGCGGGCCGAGCTCGACTCCTTCACCCCCGCCGCCGGGCGCGCCGGGAAGACGCTCCGCCTGGAAGAAGAGCCCGGGGCCCGCGCCGCCACCGCCGCCGACCCGCTGGTGCTGCGGCAGATGGTGGCCATCCTGGTCGACAACGGCGTGCGCTACGCCGACCCTGGCGCGCTGGTGGTGCGCCTGGACGCCGACCACGGCGGCGTGGTGGTGCGCGTGTGCGACCCCGGCCCCGGCATCACCGCCCACCGGGCCGCCCACGGCGCCTCCGACGGCTCGGGGCTGGGGATCGAGCTGGCCGCGGCGCTGGCGCGGCGCGCGGGCGGGCGCCTGGAGCTGGAGCACGACGGCCCCGGCGGCACCACCTGGGCGCTGCGCCTCCCCGGCGTGCGGATGACGTGAAAACCCAGGGCGAAGTGCGAAGTGCGAGGATCGAGGCCGGATCACCGCACTTCGCACTTAGGATTTCGCACTTCGCACTTGCAG
>DASVWD010000251.1 GCA_036389795.1 Longimicrobium sp. | reverse complement strand
CGATGGTCTTCCCCTCCGTCAACGAGGCGGTCCGCGCGGGCGACCGGGCGCTGGCGGGAGGCGGGAGGCGGACGGAGTGATACCAGATTGCCGAGCATGGTTCTGGTTCCGAACAGATTGGGAATCACACAGAGAACACGGAGGAACTGAAGACGCGATTGAAGTTTCTCTGTGTTCTCTGTGTCCTCTGTGTGAGGCTTTATCAGAAAGCTGTACCCGAACGATGCTCTGCAAAGTGGTATCAATCGTCGAACATCCCTCGTCGATTGCCCTGGGCGGCGGACGCAGAGGGAGCCGCGCCCGGGTCCGGCCCCTCACGCCGAGCGCCGGATGGCCCTGACCAGCTCGTCCTTGCTCATCGAGCTGCGGCCGGGGATGTCGAGCTCCTTCGCGCGCTCGTAGAGCTCGGCGCGGCTGGCCTCGTGCAGGTCGTCCGCACCGCCGCCGCCGGGCGCGGGCGCCTCGTCCTCCTCGTTGCCCGCGATACGCGCCTTCAGGATCTCCATCAGGTCGATCACCCCGGCCGGCCCGCCGCCCTCCCGGTCCGCGGCGCGCTCGTCCGGCTGCACCACGTCCTCGCCGGCGCGGAGCTTTGCGCGCACCACCTTCCGCAGGCGCTCGGCCGAGCGGTCCGCCAGCTCCTTGCGGTCGAGGCGCTTCTCCACCTGCTTGCCGATCTCCCGGTCGATGCGCTTGACCTCGGCCGGGGCGGGCCTGGCCGGCTTCGGCAGCCCGACGTCGTCCGGGGTCCGCAGCTCGTCGGCGAAGCGGAGCGTCTCGGCGCGGAGGATGCCGTTCTCGGCGATGATCGCCACCACGTACTCCTTCGCCCGCAGCACGAAGGTGGCGATCCCCGCCCGGCCGGTCTCCTCCATCACGCGGGCCAGGAGCCGGTACGCCTTGTTGGAGCCGCCGGACGGGGCCAGGTAGTAGGCCCGCTCGAAGTACATCGGGTCGATCTCCGACGCCTTCACGAACCGCCGCAGGTCGATGTCGCGCGTCCGCTCCGGCGCCAGCCGCTCCAGCTCGTCGTCGTCCACCACCACGAAGCGGTCCTTCTCGACCTCGTAGCCCCGCACGATCTCCTCGGCCTCCAGCGGGCGGTCGTCGCGCGAGGTGAAGTAGCGCCGGGCGAGCGGGGTCCCGTCGGGCGAGACCATCCTGAGCGACACGCCGCCCGGCCGGTTGGCCGCGTACAGCGCCACCGGGACGCTCACCAGCCCGAAGGTGATGGTCCCCGACCAGAAGGCGCGGGCGACGGGCTCCTCCTCCTGCTCGACCGGCTCCCGCTCAGGCACGCTTCCTCCCCCGGTCGGCCGCCGCGACGCTCTGCTCCAGCACGTCCGCCAGCGACGCCCCGCCCTTCTTCGCGGGCGCCCTGGGGAACTTCACCACCTTCCCGGCCGCCTTCGCCTCCACCAGCTCCAGCACGCGCTCGCGGTACTCGTCGCGGTAGGCGGCGATGTCGAACTCGTCCTCCATCGCGGCGACGAGCTGCCTGGCCATCCCCACCTCCCGCTCCTCGAGCTCGCGGCCCGTGGGCGGCGACAGCGCCGACGCCGGGACCACCTCGCCGGCGTGGCGCAGGGTGATCAGCATCAGGTAGTCGCCCTCGGCGCGGAGCGCGCCCACGTACTCCTTCTTCCGCATCACCCAGCGCGCCACGCCCTCCACGCCGCGCTTCCGCAGCGCCTGGGCGAGGGCGAAGTAGCGCCCCTCCTCCTCGTCGGGGCCCAGCCAGTACGGGCGGTCGTACCACTGGTGGGTGATCTCTTCCGGGGGTACGAAGCGGGTGACCTCGATGTCGCGCGAGGCTGGCGGCACCGCCTTCTCGAGCTCCTCCTCGTCCAGGATCACCAGCACGCCCTCGTCGGTCTCGTAGGCGCGCCGGATGTCGGCCGGGTCGACCACCTTTTCCGTGTCGGGGTCCACCATGTGCTGGCGGACGGGCTCCTTGCGCTTCGCGTCGAGCAGGCGGAAGTGCACCGAGCGGTCCTGCACCGCCGAGTACAGCTTCACCGGCACGTCGACCGCGCCGAAGCGGACGTGCGCCTTCCAGATCGCCCGCGCGCCCATCAGCCCTCCCCCTCCTCCTCGACGCACTCGTGGCAGAGCACCTCGCCCGTCTCGCGGTTCACCACCACGCAGTGCTCGCACGCCGGCCGGTCGCACGCGGCGCAGCGGTACCCCGACTGGAGCACGTGGGGGTGCGAGCAGAGGTCGCACCTCTCCGTGCCGCCGTCGAGCCAGTACGGGAGCGTCCTGTTCTTCTTGGCCATGCGTGCCGGCGCGGGCAAGTTGTCTGCCAAGCCTCACACGGAGTCAACGGAGTCAACAGAGAACCACTGTTCTCCGCTGACTCCGTTGATTCCGTGTGAGACATTCGGTTTACGGATTCTCGATCAGGGGTACGGGAACACCGCCCGCGGCGCGCGCAGCTCCTCCTCCCACGGGATCCACGCCACGTCGGTGGGGCCGATGGCGTAGCGCAGCACGCGCCAGCGCCCGCCCTCGCGGCGCAGCAGCGCGAACATCCCGTCGTCGAACATCCCCTCGTCGACCGCCTGCTGGTACGGCGTGCCGCGGTAGTCGAACGGCGAGCCGTCGGGCTTGCGGGGCACCGCCTCCACGAACGCCCACGTCCCCAGCACGCGCAGCGTCCGCACCTCGAAGATCGCCGGCTTCCTCAGCTCCCGCTGGACGGGCACGCGCAGCGCGTCCATGATCGCCTGGCGCTCCGCCGAGCCGCGCGCCGGCGTGTGGGGCCGCTGCTGCGCCGGGGCGCGCGCCGCCGCGAGCAGCAGCGGGACGAGCGCGAGCGCCGCGCGGCGCACTGCGGGCGGGACGGCCGGCATCGCTCAGCTCCCGCGGTAGGTGGAGTAGCCGTAGGGGCTCAGCAGCAGCGGCACGTGGTAGTGCCGCTCGCCCTCGCGCACCGCGAAGACCACGGACACCTCGGGGTAGAAGCCCTCCACCCCCGTGGACGTGAAGTAGGCGCCCGTGTCGAAGCTCAGGCGGTAGGTGCCCGGCTCCAGCGCCTGGCCTTCGGGGAGCAGGCCGGAGAGGCGCCCGTCCGCGTCGGTGACGCCGCTGGCCACCCGCTCCATCGCGTCGTCCTTGGCGCGCTCCAGCAGCACCGCCACTCCCACCGCCGGCAGCCCGCGCATGGTGTCCAGCACGTGCGTGGTGATCGCGCTCATCTTCTTCTCGGAGGACAGGGGACAGGGAACAGGGGACAGGGGACAGCCTGCGCGGGCGACCCGCCGCTACTCCCGGCCGGCGTCCGCGGCGGGGAGCGCGAAGGAGAAGGTGGCGCCCTGCCCCGGCACGCTCTCGGCCCAGATCCGCCCGCCGTGGGCCTCCACGATCCCCCTGGCGATCGCCAGGCCGAGCCCCGCGCCCCCGCGCCGGCTCCGGCTGGTGTGCCAGAACCGGTCGAAGACGAGGGGCAGGTCGGCCTCGGGGATCCCGGGGCCGGTGTCCTGGACCGAGACGACCGCCTCGCCCGCGCCGGGCGCGGCGCGCACGGAGACCGTTCCCTCCTCGGGCGTGAACTTGATCGCGTTGCCCACCAGGTTCGAGAGCACCTGCAGGAGGCGGTCCCGGTCGCCGCGGACGTCCGGCACCCCCGGCGCGGCGCGGCACTCGAGGCGCAGGCGCTTCTCCGCCGCCTGTCCCGCCAGCATCCGGCACGCCTCCTCCAGCACCGGCGCCAGCGGCAGCGGCTCCAGCTCCACCGTGAGGCGCCCCGCCTCGATGGCGCTCACGTCGAGCAGGTCGCCGATCAGGCGGTTCATCCCCGCGGCGGCGCGCCGGATGATGGCGATCTGCTCCGCCTTCGTCGCCTCGGGGAGCGGCATCTCGAGGAGCTCCACGGCCAGGCCGATGGTGCTCACCGGGTTGCGCAGGTCGTGCGAGACCACGGCCAGGATCTCGTCGCGGGTGCGGACGGCGGCTTCGGCCTTCTCCAGCGCGCGCGCCAGCCGGTTCCGCTCCCGGGAGAGCTTCCGCTGCGAGTCGACCAGTTCCCGGTGCAGCTCCGAGAGCTCTCCGTAGAGCAGCTCCAGCCTGGGATCGAGCGAGTACTCCAGCAGCCAGAGGGTGGCCCCGGGCTCCGCCGCCGACCACACCGCCAGGAACGTCCTGAGCTCGAGCGAGCCGGGCGTGGCGACCACCAGCTCCCAGGTGCAGGCCGGGCTCGCGCGCTCGGCCTCCGTGAGGATCCGCCGCCACTTCTCCTGCGACGAGGAGTCCAGCACCTCCGCCAGGGCGACGCCCGCCAGGTCGCGGCCGACCAGCGCGTCGAGGTGCCCGTTGGATGCGCGCACGACGCCGTCGGCCGACACCTCGAGCGCCGCGCCCGGGAAGCGGCGCAGGCACGCGTGCAGCGTCTCCGTGCTCACGGGAGGCGGTCCCGGAGCGGCGCGGCCGCGAGACAGCCCTGGTACGCCTCCTTCGTGGTCACGGCTCCGCGCGGGGTTGCGACAGGTTGCAGGGGACCGGGCACAGGGAACGGCCGGCACGGGCGGCTCGCTCCCGGCCGCGTCAGGCGAGCTGCTCCTCGATGCTGCGGGTGAGCGGCGACTCCACGTCGCCGGTGTGCTTCGTCTCCACCGGCTCCACCAGCACCAGCCAGCACTCCTCGTCGGCCTCCGGCCTGTGGAGCACGCCCTTCGGCACCACGTACAGGTCGCCCGGGCCCAGCACCGCCTCGCCGTCCTCGAAGCGCAGGCGCAGCGAGCCCTTCAGCACCCAGAACAGCTCGTCTTCGTGCTCGTGGCGGTGCCAGACGAACTCGCCGCGCACCTTCGCCACCTTCACGAACTGGTCGTTCACGCGCGCCACCACCTTCGGCGACCACAGGTCGCGCACGCGCCCGAACTCCTCCTCCAGCCGGTGCACCTCGCTCATCCCGCCCTCCGCTTCCGCCTGACCCGGCGCGCCGACGCGGGCGCCGCCGGAGTGTAGCCCCGCCCCGCCCTCCGCGCCAGACGCTCCGCCGCACTTCGCACCTCGCACTTCGCACTGCCGTTCGGGCGTGTCCCTCCGCTGCGCTCCGGGCCGGGCTGCGCGCGCGGTAGGGCACGATACGACCGTGCCCGACCGCGCCGGGACGG
>DASVWD010000250.1 GCA_036389795.1 Longimicrobium sp. | reverse complement strand
GGGCGCGCGCCGCCCTGCGGCTGCGGCTCGCCGCGGCGTGGGGCGCCCTCGGGTGCTCCACGCCGCACCCCCCGCTGCACGGAGAGACCATGCGCGTGGAGGCCGACCTCTTCAGCGGACGCCCGAACCCCGTCTGGACGCTCGACGCGGCCGAGGAGGGGGAGGTCGCCCGCCTGCTGCGGACGCTGCGGCCGGGCGGCCCCTCCCCCCGGCCGCCGGGGCTCGGCTACCGCGGGATGATGCTGCGCGGCCTGTCGGCCGCGCTCCCCGGCTGCGCCGAGCTGCGCCTGTTCCACGGCGCGGGGGTCGCCGAGTGCGACGGGGAGCACCGCACCTTCACCGACCCGGACCGCGCCGTCGAGCGCTGGCTCGCCGCCTCCGGCCGCCGCCGCCTGGACGCGGAGCTCTTCCAGGTGCTGCACGCCGAGCTGGAGCGTGATCCCGGTCCGCATCCATGACCAGGATCGCGGGCAACCGGACGCCGGCCCCCCCACCCCCGGCACCCTCCTACTCGTCGTCGTCCCAGCGGCGGTCGGCGCTCTCCTCCTTGCGCCGCCGGTAGTG
The DNA here is from genome assembly GCA_036389795.1 of Longimicrobium sp. Classification (NCBI taxonomy): domain Bacteria; kingdom Pseudomonadati; phylum Gemmatimonadota; class Longimicrobiia; order Longimicrobiales; family Longimicrobiaceae; genus Longimicrobium; species Longimicrobium sp. The sequence continues at coordinate 20,301 of DASVWD010000250.1, read as the reverse complement.
GAACTCGCGCTCGCGGGAGCGGACGCGCTCGCTGGACTCGTAGACCGAGTCGATGCTGTCGGCGCGCACCCACACGCGCGCCCCGCTCACGTCCACGAACTTCATCCAGCGCGGCCGCCAGCGGCGGTCCAGCGCGCGCCCGATGCGCACCGCCGTCTCCGGCGCCACGTACCAGGTGCCCCACTCCGAGACCACCACGTAGAAGTCGCCGAAGCGCGGCTCCTCCTCGCGGCTCTCCTGCTTCTCCTTGAGCTGCTTGCTCATCTCGCGTCTATCGCGGTTGGCGGTGTCGGGCGGCGGCCACCTCCTCAGAGTCCGCCGCCCGGGTCGAAGGTCCGAGTCGTTCCCGACCGGCGCCCTCCCGCGGGGGGCGGGCCCGGCCGGGAGGCCCCGGACCGCGCCGCCTACCGCGCGAAGTCGCCGATCAGCGCCGGCGCGGCGGCGTCGAAGCCCACCACGTCCAGCATCCCCGCGTCGCCGGGGTCGGCGATGGTGAACCCGTTCGACGCCATCCCCACGACCACCAGCTTCGCGGGGATCCCCATCCGGTCGCGGTACTGCCGGAGCGCCTGCGCCGGGTGCACGTCGCCCGCCCAGGTCTCGTTGTCGGTGTAGACGACGAAGACGTCCACCATCCACCGCCGCTTCATCGCCTCCAGCATCGGCAGGGCGCAGTCGGTCCCGCCGAAGGGCAGCCCCCCGACCCGCTCGACCACGTCGTCCAGCCGCTGGCGCGGCGAGACGTCGAGCGCGCTGATCCCGGAGGTGAACCCCGGGAACCGGCTCCGGTACGCGCCGGCGGTGAAGGCCGTGAAGAAGTGCCGCGGCTCGGTGGCCGCCGTCACCAGCGCCATGGCCGCCGAGGCCTCCCGGCAGCTCACGAAGTCCAGCCCGTGCACCGGGGCCGTCATCGACCCCGACACGTCGAGCGCCAGCATGACGCGCTTCCCCGTCGGCTCGACCGACCGGAACGCCAGGTAGAAGGCCGTGTCGAGCGCGTCCACCACCTGGGCCACCGGCTGCCACGCGTGCCGGCCGCGCACGCCCTGCCCGCGGGCGTACACCCGCAGCGCCGACAGCACCTGCACCGGGTGCACCCGCGCCCGGCGCAGCGCCACGGCGTCGGCGACCCGCCCGGCGACCACGCGCGACGCCTCGCTCCCCGGCGCCAGGAGGCCCACGCGGGTCATGGTCGCCAGGTTCCGGACCAGCGCCGTGAGCGGCATCTCCTCCAGGAGCGCCTCCCACACCGCGGCGTGGGCGAGCAGGTGCGTGGGCACCATCTCGCGCGTGAGCCGGTGCTCGCGCACCAGCGCCGCCGCGCGCTCCGGCGCCATCCCGGCGTCGGCGTGCAGCTCCTCCACCGCGCGCACCAGCCGCACGGCCTCGGAATCCACGTCCGCCTCCACCGGCCCGCCGTCCACCGTCCGCTTGAGCAGCGCGCCCTGCTCGGGCGAGGCCGGCCTCGGGTGGGCCAGCCGCAGGGCGTCGCGGTGCGACCACCCGTCGCGCTGCGGGTACTTCAGGAGCTGGTACGCCAGCTCGCGCGGGGGCTTCGCCGTGTACCACGCCCCCACCGCCCGGCGCACCCCCCGTCCCCAGCCGCGGAACGCCTGCACGTAGCGCAGCCAGTGCAGCAGGTGCGTGCCCGTGCGCGCCACCTGGGGCAGCGCCGCGAGCGCCGCGGCGCGGGTCCCGGGGTCGCCCAGGCCGGCCGCCATCGCCAGGGCGAAGAGCGCCGGGTCGTTCTTCGGCGCGCGCCCCGAGGCGCTCACCTCCACGATGCGCCGGACCGCGCGCGGGCCGTCCTCGGCCAGGCAGTCGGCCACGGCCGTGGCGCTCTCGACGGTGAGCTGCCGCTCGCCGACGTAGAAGGTGCCGCCCTCGGTGCCGAGCACCAGGAACCGGTCCAGCCGGCCCCAGGGGTCGAGCGCCCACGCGAACCCGCCGGCCGAGTTGGGCACCTGTCCCGAACCGGGGATCGGCGCCGACTGCGGGGTGGCGAGCGCCCGCAGGCGAGTCGCGAAGTGCTTCGTGAAGTCCATCATGCTTCCACTCGCCTCCTTTCCGGGGCTGAGGGTGAAGGGAGCCGGCCGCCGCGGATGAGTGTGCGCCAGCGGGGTTGCATCGTTGAAAGCGATAACCCGTCGGCTTCGACCCGCGGCGGACGGCGGGGTGGCCGCGCGCCGGATGAGCTGCTCCGCTCGGGCGCCCGAAGACTGCTCCGGGTCGGGCGATCGAGAGGCTCGACAATCGAGCGGATCCGACCCGGCGGCGCGGCCGTCGGCTTTCGGCTTCCGGATGAGGTGCTCCCTCGGGTGCCCACGCGGGGCGGAGCTTTACAGGCTCGGGTAACCGAGTGGAATCGACCCGGAAGCCGGATCGTTGTTTTTCTTCTGCCGCACCGGCGCGAGCGGATGAAGGTCCAGCTCGGCCCCCGGGCCGCCCAGATTCCGGGGTCGGTATTTCAAGCGATAACCGAGGCTGCGCGACCCGCGCGCCCGGTGCAGCGTTCTTCTCCAGTGGGCCTGGCGGGACTCGAACCCGCGACCTCTCGATTAGCAGTCGATCACCCTCGTCCTTCGGGGCGGGCCTTCCCGGGCAAATGCCGGCGAGGGCAAGTGCTCTTCCGCTGAGCTACAGGCCCCGATCTGCTGATTCCTTCCTGCTTCGACCGGCGTCAGTGCGGCCGCGGGAGGCCCCCTCTCCCCGGCCCTCTCCCCCGCTGCGCGGGAGAAAGGGAGAACTCAGCGCGGAGCCGGACTCCCTGCTCGCAGCGCCACACTTTCGCACTTTCGCACTTTCGCACTTTCGCACTCACGCACTCACGCACTCACGCACTTGCAGTTCGGGAAGACCGGCGGGATTCGAACCCGCGACCACCGCGTCCGGTCGATAACCCTCGTCCATCGGCCCGCGCGTGGCGGGCAAAACCTCCGGTCGAGGCTCTGCACGGCGCTCTACCAGGCTGAGCTACGGCCTTCCCCCGTCGTCCGTCGTCCGTCCCGTGGGGCCGGCGGGAGCGCTCCACCCCTCGCCAGGGAGTCGCGTTCCTCAGGTGCCGGGGCTTCGCGCCCCGCCGGCCCACCGGTCATCCGTTCGGGCTTGCCTCCATCGTGAGTCACCTCCGCGCTGGATGTCCCCTGAACGCAGATCGCCCCGCCCGCGTCTTGCGCGCGGGCGGGGCGATCGTCGCATCCCCGTGTCTCCCTGGGGTACGTCTACGTCACGGCGTAGACCACCCCGGAGCTCCCGCGCTGGTATGTCCGTCCGTCCCGCGAATCCCGACCGAGCCTGCCAGGCCGACGGGTTTTGGCGCAGTGCCGCGCCAATCCGCCGTTGCGCGTCTCCGCTCCCCCGCGAATTCGGGCGGAGAGAGTGGTTGCCGGGCGCACTTCGCCCCAGCCCCGGCCGACGCACGTCGGCCGGGAGACGCGCGGCTGGACGCCGGGCGCCTGTGGTTGGAGCGGATGGGTGCGGAACCGACTCACATGGGCCTCACGGTCAGGTCGAAAGGTCCGGAAACGCAAAATCGCGCCGCCGATGCACCGCCGGGCGCACGCTGCGCTCGGCGCGGCCGAATGGCCGTACGACATCGGGACGCGACTCCCAGAGGGCGGCTAGTCTAACCACCCGTCGGCCGCTTGTCAAGGGACGGAGAGGAACCGTCTAGTCCGGAAAACCAGAGCACCAACCATATTCTCTTGTCGGTAAAATAGTTAGCTCGACTCCACCAAGGAGCGCCACCACACACCAAGTGGGTCTTGCCTGCCCGGAAGGAAGTTCCCACGTTCCCGGATGTTCAGCAGGATTGATCTCAGTTCTTCCTGGCTGACCGCTTGTGCATCCGCCCACTGCTTCACGATCTTCAACGTCCCAAACACCCGGATGCTCGCCGGACTGTTTGCGATCAGCCTCCGAGTCTTGCGGTCATCCGTAGCAACCGCCCACCTCCGGTGCAACGCGACGGCGAGCGTACGTGCCTCACCGTCGTCGAGCTGCATGGCAAGATTCAAGAACGTCGCGGCCTCGGCTTCTCCGCTCACCTCTACCACGTCCAGCATTCCCGCATCAACGAGCGGCTTGAGGTCGACGGGGATCCGCTCACGTGCATCAGGTCCACCCCCACCTTTCTGCACGTGAAGCGCTTCGGTCCGGAGCACGTAATCGATCACTCCGAACCGCATCTCGGATTCGCGGAGGATGCGCTCGCAGCACCCTGATGCGCATAGGTTCAGGAGCGTGCACGCGTCGAGCAGTACCCGCTCACGGGCGTCAGGCACCGCGGAGCTCCGCAACCGACATCGCCAACTCAAGCTGAACGGGGCCGATCTCGCCCTGATCGTTCAACGTTTCGCCCGTAGCCATCTCATTCGCGATCCGGCGTGCCTCCAGACGGTCCGTGCGAAGGAACCTGGCGAGTTGTCCCTCGGTCAAATCGCCTCGCTGATACGCTTCGACAGCCAGGTATCGATAACGCAGCGGAAGGAGGTCGTCGTTGTCCGACGGTGGAGAAATCCCCAGAATGGCCTGAGCCTCCCGAACCCGGAACCCGCGCTCCTTCAACCGATCCCAGGTGGCGGATGGGAGAAGCCGCAGCTCTTCGAGCCGCAAGGTCAGAGCTTCGAGCGACACCTGGTAGAGCTCGGCAAGACGACACAGGTCGGCAGGCGTGATCCGCCCCCCCCGGCTTCGGTGAATTTCGCTGTACCTCCGGCTCAAACCACTGGCCGGCATCAGGAACGCATGCGCGAAGCTTTCGGCGAAACGCTCGTGCTCGGGAACTCGCTGATAGCGCTTGAGCACCGCGATTTCGGGCTCGTAGCGCCGGGAGATGAAATGTCCGTACTCGTGGGCACTGGAGAGCCTGCGACGTTCCGCCGGATGCTTCCGATTGATCGCGATGCAGCCTCCCAATTCCTCGGTGTAACCGAACATCGCGGCTGTCCGAGAAGGCAAGTCCATGTAAAAGATCCTGATCCCGACGTCGCTCTCCAGCAGGTCACGGATGTCCGCAATCGGACCATCTCCGAGCCCTAGCCGGAGTCGCTCGGCGTTCGCAGCATCTTCGCCGGCACGTTCCGGAGATACTCCGCTGATCTCATATGGCTGCGGGTATCGCCGGGGAAGTGGTGCCGAGCAAACCCGTTCCAACTCAAGGTAGTCCTCGCAGAGCCGCTGAAAATCGTCGATGAAGGGCGTGAGATCTTCCTCGACACGGGCGGACGCGGCAAGGACGGCACGGAGCTGGACGGCAAACTCCGTGTCGGGGGAGGGTTGCCGCAGCAAGTCGCCCACACGGCTGCCGTAGAGTTCGGCAAGCTTGGTCAATTCTTCCGCCTGGATGCGCCGCTCGCCCTTCTCGATCGCCGTGACGGTCGTGCGCGCCACGCCGAGGCGGTCGGCGGAATCCTGCTGCGTGAATCCGCGTGCTTTGCGCGCCTGTTGCAGCCGCCGCCCAAGCTCTCGCAGATCGACGTTCGGGAACGGATAGGTGGACATCGTCACGCTCCTTCCCTGGAATTCTGCACAGACAGCGGTGGACGGGCGGGAAATCCCTCCCACTCCGAGCAGTACTGCGCATAAAGCGAGACCAGGCGCTCATGTGGACGTGCCACTTCAGGACGGCTTTCCAACAGGAGGTGCTCGATTTCAAACAACTCCGGGAATTCGAGCACGAGCGCCTGCCATGCATCAGGGGCTGCCAAAGCCTTCTGGAGCCTGCCAGCCTGGAAGAGCATCGCCCGGAACGGAAACAGCTTCGCCGCTGGAGCCTCCCAGTGTGACGCAAGCACGTCAACACGGTAGTTCCGGGTATCAAAATCGGTGAACCCTGCTGCATGGAGAGAAAGACGGCGGAGCAGGCATGAGGTACAGAGACCGCACTGCGGGTAACCCGCGATACGCTGCGGGAAGCAGTCACACGACACCGTTCGCCCGAGCAGAGGTCCGAACGCCTCCCGCGGGATTCGCGCACACATCTGACCCTTCGTGGCAAACAGGAACGGCAGCTCGAACTGGAAGCTACGGCCGGTCACCAGCTCGATGAGCGATTCCATACGGCGCAGCGCCAACGGATTGGCCGCGCGCGTAAGATGTACGCCGACCTGTGCCCGCGTATGAGACAGGTTGATGGCGCCAATGCCGTTCTCGTAGATTGCGAGCCGGCCAAGGCCGGACATGATCGCGCTGACCGCCCCCAGTACGGCGAAGACAAAGCCTCGTGCGCGCTGTGACGGTTCGTCTTGCCGGTCCGCACGGTCAGCACGATGGTACAATCCGAAATCGAGAAGAGAAAAATCCACCCGTGACCTGAACTGTCGGCAAACCTCCGCGGCCACTTTGGACTGCAGCATCTGGAGGCGTGGTCCGGTTATCCCCCCGACCAACAGAAAACGCTCTGCCGGATTCTCGAGAGCCTCAATGCACAGCCCGGCGACGGAATCGAGCCCTCCGCTGAAGAGAGCGGCACGGGTCGGCGAGATGTTATTTTGAAAAACCTCTACCTGGCAGTAGTGCTCATGATCTCTGGGTCTCGACGTAAACTCGAATCCCCAGCGATCTCCCGTGTAGAACCAGAGTGTGTCGGCAAGCGCTTCCATTACGGAAGGCTGGCTCCAGAGTTCAGGCCTGGACACCGGAACCCGGACACTGAATGCCCGTCCCCATTCCGCACCACCAGAGTCCTTCCGGCTCGGACGCTTGCAGATCCGGTCCGATACGTAAACGGCCAGTGCCAGGTCGAGCAGATCCACCAACGCGTCCGGCAGAACGGATCGCGCACGGTCCTCGATCCGATACGAGGAGATCCGTGCCTGATGGATGGTCGAGGCTCCCGTGTCTGATCGGGTTGCCAGGAGTATCCCGTTTGCCTCGAACGAGACCCGCCAGGAGAGAGCTTCGCATTCGGAGCGCGCGGCGTACATCATCACACCAGCGACTCGTCCAGTAGATCGACCGTACGGCTCTTGCGCACCCTGTGCTGGACAGACGGCGGCTTGAGCCTGCCGGCAGTGGGATCCAGGGACAGCGAGTCCGCGACCTGTTCGACATCGCTGCGCACCGCTGCTACGGATTGCTCGATGAAGGCGTACAACTCCTCCTGATCCTGGAAACGGCGGCCCATCAACTGAGGGGCACCCTTCTCAAGCTGGGAACGCAGAAGTTCCTCGCAAAACCCACGGGCGAGCATATTGGGGATGCTGCCGAACCGAGCTCCGCCAGAGTTCATTTCCACGATCAGCCTATTCGCCGCCCGAACAGCCAAACAGAGGTGGACGTAAGTCCCGCCGAATCCCTTGAGATTGGCGAGTCTGGCGAGCGCTTGGGAAGGAGCGGTTCTGCCGCCCCGGAGATCCTCCAATATCGTGATGATCTCACGTGCTGCCGGCAGGCCGCGCCGACGTTGCAAGTCGTGCGTCAGGCACTTCATCGCCACTCGCCCCACCTCCCCCGGTTCAGCGGTCCCGTGGAGCCTGCGCAGGGTAGCATCCCATCCCCTTCCGGCGACACGGTTGAAGATGTCTCTGTCCGGCACGGAAGCCTCCCTTTGATTGGGTTATTGAACAGTATCGCTCCGTTCTGACAATGTCAAGATTTTAGAGGTGGAAAAATTCTAAATGTCAACCAAAAGCTTGACCGCCCGTGGGTCAGAGCCGACCCACGGGCGGTTAGTGCACTCCCCCAGCGTTAAACCTCCAGGCCTACCCGGCCGCCGCCTCCTCTTCGGCCGGCTCCTCGGTCTTCGCCCTCCCCGCGGCGGCGACGAGGGCCTCCGGGGTGGCGGCGACGGTGACCGCGGCGGGAGGCGGCGCCTGCGGGACGGCCGCCGGCAGCTGCTCCACCTCGGCCACCTCGGGGGTGAGCGAGACCACGATGTCGCGGATGGTGGCCGTCACCTCGTCGGTGGCGGCGCCGGTGGAGATCTGGCGCTGCACGTCCACCAGGCGCGCGGCCAGCCGCACGCGGGCGCGGCTGGCCTCCTCGGAGGCGCGCGCGGCGGCGGCCTGCTCGCGCTCGGCGATGATCTCCTTGGCGTTGCCGCGGAAGATGGCCTCCACCGCCTCCACCAGGCGGGTGAGGATGCGGTACACCGCCGAGGCCGAGTAGCCGCCCAGCATGGCGATGGCCGGCTGCATCAGGTGAAGCCCCGCTCCCGTCCCCGCACCCGCACCCGCGCCCACACCCGCAGCCGCTCCCTGGCCGTCGCGCCCGAACGGAAGCAGCGCCACCAGGATGAACCCCGCCATCACGCCCAGGAAGAACTTGACCCAGTACGTGGGGGCGTACTTGGGGTCGTAGTTGCACTTGACGATGTACTCGTTCACCTGGAAGAGCATGGCGAAAGAGGCGCCGATCCCGGCCGCCGACAGCCACCACAGCTCGTTGAGCAGCAGCGGTATGCCCGAGGCGGAGACGATCGATACCTCCACGTTGGTGTCGTTGGTGAGGCTGATCAGCACGAACACGAGCATGCAGCCGACGGCCATCGTCATGAGCTGGCGGACCAGCGGCACGGGCCCCAGGAAGCCGAAGCGGCCCTTCGCGGCCTGCTCGTCGACCAGGAGCACGATGGAGCGTGGGGTGGCGGGGGCCACGATCTTGGCCAGCCGCGAGTGGGACAGCACCAGCGGCGTGGGGTCCAGCGGCGGCGCGCCTTCCGGCTGCGTCTCGTACTGCTGGACGGTGTCCACCACGCTGGTGGGCACGCTCTTCCCCGACGAGAAGGCGTAGCGGATCATCTCCACCGCCTCGCGGAGGAGGTGGTCGCGCAGACAGGCGCTCTGGGGGGACGCGGGAGACATGGCGACGCCTCGGGAGGGAGGGGTACGTCCGGGGGGGTGGAACGGAAGGACGGGAAACAACTTACGCGAATCCGCCCGTTTTGCCAAGACCGATCTGAACCGCAGTGCGTGAGTGCGTCGGTGCGGAAGTGCGCAACCGCACCCCAAACGAGCGCCTCGCACTCTCGCACTCTCGCACTCTCGCACTCTCGCCCCCCCCGCCCTTGTTGCGCCCCCGCCTCCCGCCTAAGCTTAGCCGCATGTATCCGAAGCGAATCCGCGCCCTCGCGCTGCTGGCGCTCCTCGCGCTCCCCGCCGCCCCCGCGCCCCTCCCCGCCCAGGACGGGGCGGGCGGGTACCGCGGCGCGGCGGCGCTGGGGCTGGCGCTGCGCCGGCTGGGCGTCACCAAGCGGGTGCTGATGGTGGGCGCCCACCCCGACGACGAGGACACCCAGCTCCTGGCCGCGCTGGCGCTGGAGGAGGGCGCCGACGTGGCCTACCTGTCGCTCACCCGCGGCGAGGGGGGGCAGAACGGGATCGGCCCGGAGCTGCACGAGGCGCTGGGGCTCCTGCGCACGGAGGAGCTGCTGGCGGCGCGCCGGGTGGACGGCGCGCGCCAGTTCTTCACCCGGGCGTACGACTTCGGCTTCTCCAAGAGCGCGGAGGAGACGCTGGCGCACTGGCCGCGCGAGGAGCTGCTGCGCGACGTGGTGCGGGTGATCCGCGCCTACCGGCCGGACCTGGTGGTCACGGTCTTCAGCGGCACGCCGCGCGACGGGCACGGGCACCACCAGGTCTCGGCCATCATCGCCCGCGAGGCGTTCCAGGCGGCGGGAGACCCGGCCCGCTTCCCGGAGCAGGTCGCCGCGGGGCTCCGGCCGTACCGGCCGGCGAAGCTCTACCAGTCGCTGCGGACCAACGCGGAGGGGGCCACGGTGCGGCTGGCGCTGGGGAACCTGGACCCGCTCTTCGGGCGCTCGCCGTTCCAGCTAGCCATGGCCAGCCGCTCGCGCCACCGCTCGCAGGACATGGGGCGCCCCGAGCCGGCCGGCCCGCGCTGGGGGTACCTGCGCCGCGTCGTCCCCGCGCCGGCGGGCGAGGAGCCCTCGATCTGGGCGGGGGTCGACACCACGCTCACGGTCCCGCTGCCGGCCGCCCTGCCCCGCGGCCTCACCCCGCTCGAGCGGGTCGCCCAGCGCTACCGCGCCGCGCTGGAGGAGCTCGGCCGGGTGGCGAACCCGCTCCGTCCCGACGGCCTGGTGCCGCCGCTGGCCCGCCTCGTGGGGGCGCTGGAGACCCCCGCGGCGCCGGGCGGCCGCGTCGACCCGGACTCGCTCGCCGTCCACGCCGACCGCCACGCCGGCGAGCTGCGCGACGCGCGCGAGGCGCTGGCGCTGGCCGCGGGGCTCGTGCTCGACGCGGTGTCGAACGACGCGCGGGTGGTCCCCGGGCAGGAGGTGGCGCTGGAGGTGTCGCTCTGGAACGGCGGCGCGCGCCCCGTGACGGTCGACTCGCTGGCGCCCGAACTCCCGGCGGGGTGGACGGCCGCGGCCCTCGACCCGCTCCCCGCGAGCGTGGCGCCGGGCGCGCTGGCCACGCGCCGCTTCCGGGTGCGGGTGCCGGCGGACGCGCGGCCCACCGAGCCGTACTTCCTGCGCGCCTCGCGCGAGGGCGACCTCTACCGCTGGCCGGCGGACGCCGCGGGCGTGCTCTCGCTCCCCTTCGAGCCGGCGCCGGTGCGCGCGGCGGCGCGGGTGCGGGTGGAGGGCGCGCCGCTCCCGCTGCAGGCCGAGGCCACCTTCCGCGAGGTGGACCTGCGCCAGGGCGAGCTGCGGCGCCCGGTGCTGGTGGTCCCCGCCGTCTCGGTCCGGCTGGACCCCCCCACCACCATCCTCCCGGCGCGCACGGAGCGGCCGCTGCGCTACCGGGTGCGGCTGGCGGCCGAGGCGCCGGGCGGGATCGCGGGGACGCTCAGGGTCTCCCTCCCCGCCGGGTGGCGCGCCGAGCCGGCCGCGCCCGCGCTCCGGCTGGGCGAGGGGGAGCGGCGCGAGGTCGACATCGCCGTGCACCCGCCGGAGGGGGCGGCGGCGGGCGAGTACCCGGTGTCGGCCGAGTTCGTGGCGGAGGACGGGCGGCGCTTCGCGCGGGGCGTGGAGGTGGTCGACTACCCGCACGTGCGCGCCCGGCCGCTCTACCACGAGGCCCGCTCCCGGGTGCGCGCCTTCGACGTGCGGGTGCCGGACGGGCTGGAGGTGGCGTACATCGAGGGCGCGGGCGAGGAGGGGCCGGGGATCCTGGCGCAGCTCGGCATCGTCCCCGACCTGCTGGGCGCGGAGGAGCTGGCCGCGGCGGACCTGTCGAAGTACGACGTGATCGTGGCCGGCAGCCGCGCCTACGAGGTGCGCCCGGACCTGGCCGCCCACAACGCGCGGCTGCTGGAGTACGTCCGCCGCGGGGGGACGCTCATCGTCCAGTACAACAAGTACGAGCTGGTGGAGGGGCGCTTCACCCCCTTCCCGCTCACCATGGCGCGCCCGCACGGCCGGGTGACCGACGAGAACGCGCCGGTGCGGCTCCTCGACCCGTCGCACCCGGTGTTCACGAAGCCGAACCGGATCACCGACGCCGACTTCGCGGGGTGGGTGCAGGAGCGCGGGCTGTACTTCGCCGACACCTGGGACCCGGCCTACACGCCGCTGCTGGAGACGGGCGACCCCGGCGAGGCGCCGCTCCGGGGCGGGCTGCTGATCGCGAAGTACGGCGAGGGGACGTACGTCTACACGGGCCTGGCCTTCTTCCGCCAGCTCCCCGAGGGCGTCCCCGGCGCCTGGCGCCTCTTCGCCAACCTGCTGGCGCTGGGGGAGGATTGAGGGCGGTCCGCGGCGTATCCGCGCTGACCGTCCTGCTTCTCCCGCTCGCCGCGTGCGGGCGGGACGAGCCTCCCCCGCCGGCCCGCGCGGAGCGGCCGTTCGCCGTGGGCCGCGTGGAACCGGGGGCGGAGTGCTCGTCGCCCGCCACCGACAGCACGCGGGCGGTGTGCGTCGCGCTGAAGGCGGCCACCCAGGTGGGCCGTCCCGAGCCGCGGGTGGTGGAGGTGGTGCGCCAGGGCGACGTCTACTGCGTGCGCACCTCGCCGGCCGCGGCCACGCCGGCGCCCGGCGGCGGGACCACCGTGCGGGTGGACCGCGAGGGGCGCATCCGGACGCTGCTGCAGACGGACAGCTCCCGCTCGTGCGCCGACCTGCCGCCGCTGCGCGGGGACTCGACAGGATAGGGAGATTCAATGTCGGCGCTGGGGGCAATCCGCACCGGGTGCGCATGTGAATTACCTGCAGCCACTGGTTTCTGTGTTGGCGCCCTCGATCGCTGCCGGAATTGCGGCGTATCTGACCATCCGTTTGGGTCTGCGCCGGTACGCGAGAGAGAAGGCGTTTGACGGGCGGCGGGAGTGGTACGAGCCAGGCCATGCGCGTCGTGGTTCAGTACGCGGAGACGATGAGATCGCTGGTCGAGGCGGCCCAGCGAATCGAGCCTCCCGCACCGCACGGGGAGCTGGCAGAGGAGCTTGCACGGTGTATCAAAGAGATAAACCCCGTCCTGAGCCTTGCCTACTTGTACGCGACGCCGAAGTCGATCCAGGCCGTGGAGCTGCTCTTCAGCGCGAACTCGAGCCTCCTTGCACCATTTCCGGCAGATGATTCGGCCAATCTGGATATCCCTGCCATGGTGAAGGCGGAGCATTTCGCGCGAACGGTCGGGTTGGACTTCGCGAAGGAATTCCGGCGCCATCTGGGATTGGAAGACTTACCACAAGAACTCGTCCCACCACTGCTGGTGCAGGAGCGAAAATGACCCTGGCTCGCCGCGCATACAGCATATATTTGAAGGCTGCACGCCAGCGAGCCCCGGCCCACTTCGGGAGGGCGAAACGTGTCGATTGAGAACGAGGGGGAGCTGGACGCCCTGAAGCGCGTCGGCCGCATCGTGCGGATGGCGCTGGAGCGGATGCAGAAGGCGGTGCGGCCGGGCGTCACCACCGCCGAGCTGGACCGGATCGGCGCGGCGGTGCTGAAGGAGCACGGCGCGCGCTCGGCGCCGAAGCTGGTGTATGGCTTCCCCGCCGACATCCTGGTGAGCGTCAACGACGAGGCGGTGCACGGCATCCCCGGCCCCCGCAGGCTCGCCGCGGGCGACCTGGTGAAGCTGGACGTCACCGCCGAGAAGGGCGGCTACATGGCCGACGCGGCGGTCACCGTGGCCGTGGGCCCCGCGCCCGAGGAGCGCCGCCGCCTGGTAGCCGCCGCCCGCGCCGCCTTCGAGCGGGCGATGGAGGTGGCGCGCGCCGGCAACCGCGTGTGCGACATCGGCCGGGCGGTGGAGGGCGAGGTCGCGCGGCGCGGCTTCGCGGTGCTGCGCGACCTGAGCGGCCACGGCATCGGCCGCACCATCCACGAGGCGCCCACGGTGCCCAACTGGTACGACCGCACCCTGCGCACGCCGCTCACCGAGGGGATGGTGATCACCGTGGAGCCGCTGGTGGCCGAGCGCTCCACCGCCTCGTACGAAGACCGCGACGGCTGGACGATCCGCACCAAGGGCGGCGACCTCTCCGCGCACCACGAGCACACGCTCGTCATCACGCGCGGGCGGCCGATCCTGCTCACGGCGGCGTAGGAACGGCAGTGCCCAGGGCCGAGTGCCCAGTGCCCAGGAACTGCAAGTCCTTAGTGCTCAGTCCTTGGTGTTCTAGTCATGGGTCGGTATCAGGACATCATCGTCGCGTTCGGCTCCGTGCTGCTGATCGTCGCGGTCGTCGCCGTGCACCGCATGGCGCTGAACCGGCGGAGGCGGCGCAGGGGCGGGTGAGCTCACTGTGGGCCAGGTTCGCACCGAACCGCGAAGTACCCTCTCCCGAAGTTGGGAGAGGGTGGCGACGCGGTAGCGGCGCCGGGTGAGGGCCACGCGCGGCCGCGCAACCAGAAGCCAGGAACGTCGAGACAGGATGCGGAAGATAGCTGGAGTTCGGATCGCCCTCGCGCTGGGCGCGCTCGTCCTCGCCGCGTGCGGGGGCGGCGACGGGCGCGAGGTGCTGACGGTGTACTCGCCGCACGGGCGCGAGATGCTGCAGGCGTTCGAGGCGCGCTACGAGCAGCTCCACCCCGGCGTCGACGTGCAGACGGTCGACATGGGATCGCAGGAGGTGCTCGACCGCCTGCGCTCGGAGCGCGCGAACCCGCAGGCCGACGTGTGGTGGGGCGCACCCGCGCCCACCTTCGAGGACGCCGCGCGCGACTCGCTCCTGGAGCGCTTCGTCCCCAGCTGGGCCGCCCGGCTCCCGGCCGACGCGCGCGACCCCGAGGGCTACTGGCACGGCACGTACCTGACGCCCGAGGTGATCGCCTTCAACACGGCGGCCGTCCCCGCCGCCGAGGCGCCGAAGGACTGGGACGACGTGCTGGACCCGAAGTGGAAGGACCGCGTGGTGATCCGCGACCCCATGGCCAGCGGCACCATGCGCACCATCTTCGGGATGATCGTCTACCGCGGCATCCGCGCCGGCGGCGACACCGCGCAGGGCTTCCAGTGGCTGCGGCGCCTGGACGGGCAGACGCGCGAGTACGTGCTGAACCCCACCATCCTCTACCAGAAGCTCGCCCGCCAGGAAGGCGTGGTGACGCTCTGGGACCAGCCCGACATCGACGCCCTCAAGGCCAAGGGCACCTACCCGATCGACTACGTGCTCCCCACCAGCGGCACCCCGCTCCTGGTGGACGCGGTCGCCGTGGTGCGGGGCTCGCGCAACGCCGCGCGCGCCCGCGACTTCGTGGAGTGGGTGGGCGGCCCCGCGGTGGTCCCCGCCGCGCGCGAGTTCTTCCGCATCCCCGCGCGCACCGACGTCCCCGACGACTCGCTCCCCGCGGGCCTGCGCGCCGTCCGCCGCCAGATCCGCCCCGAGCCCATGGACTGGAACCTCCTCCAGCAGAAGACCCCCGAGTGGATGCGCTGGTGGGACGAGCACGTGCGGGGGAAGGGATGAAGTGCGTGAGTGCGGAAGTGCGTGAGTGCGCTGCGGCGAATCCGGAAGATCAGTCGGTGTTTGCCGTCATCCTGAGGCCCGGCCACACCGAACCAGCGTCCGCCTGGATGCCGGCAGGGCCGAAGGATCTACTCACCCCGCCAGGTGGGTTGGGCGCGGCAGCGGCACGGATCCCGGCCACGCTCCATCCCACCATCGCCAGGCGGTTGATGAGGATCGGGACTCTCCGTCCAGCTTTTCCTTCCGCGCCGACGCGTTCCACGCATGCTCCGCCTCGATGACCTGACCCGCCGCTTCGGCGACACCGTCGCGGTGGACGGCGTCTCGCTGGGCGTGGAGCAGGGCGAGCTGCTGACGCTCCTGGGCCCCAGCGGGTGCGGGAAGACCACCACGCTGCGCATGGTCGCCGGGTTCGAGCGCCCGACCTCGGGGCGCGTGCTGATCGGCGGGCGCGACGTGACGGGGCTCAAGCCGCAGGACCGCGGCGTGGGGATGGTGTTCCAGAACTACGCGCTCTTCCCCCACCTGGACGTGGGGGACAACGTGGAGTTCGGCCTGCGCTCGCGCGGCGTCCGCGGCCCGGAGTCGCGGGCGAAGGCCGAGCGCGCGCTGGAGCTGGTGGAGATGGCGGGCTACGGAAAGCGGAAGGTGCAGGAGCTCTCCGGCGGCCAGCAGCAGCGCGTGGCCCTGGCCCGCGCGCTGGCGCCCGAGCCGCCGCTGCTGCTCCTCGACGAGCCGCTCTCGAACCTCGACGCCGCCCTGCGCGAGCGCACCCGCACCGAGCTGCGCGCCCTGCTCAAGCGGCTGGGGATGACGGCCGTCTTCGTCACGCACGACCAGGAGGAGGCGTTCGCCCTCTCCGACCGCGTCGCCGTGCTCGACCGCGGCCGCCTGCAGCAGGTGGGCGCGCCCGAGGCGCTGTACGCGTCCCCCGCCAACGCCTTCGTCGCCTCGTTCCTCGGCCGCGCCAGCTTCCTCCCCGCCACCGTCGAGGGGCTGGACGAGGGAGGGCTCGTCTGCCGCCTCGACGCCGGCCCGGTGTGGCGCGCCCGCCGGGCGGACGGGATGGATGCGCGCCCCGGAACCGCCGTGCGGGTGATGGTCCGCCCCGAGGCGCTGCGGATCGTCCGGAGCGAGTCCGCGGATGGAGAGGCGCTGCGCGGGCGCGTGCTGGACCGCCGCTTCGCCGGGGCGGTCACCTTCTACCGCATCGCCGTGGGAGACGCCGAGATCCTGGCGCAGGCCGGCCGCGCGGACGCGGTGCCTGGAGACGCGGTGGGAGTGGGGCTGGCCGACGCGGAGGCCGCCGTCGCGTTCCCGGCCTGAGGGGACGGGACGGCGGCCCCGCAGACCGCCGATTTTTCGCCGTTCAGCAGTTGCCGACGCCCGGGCAGGTGTCCTGGTTCCCGGTCGGGAGGCACTGGTTGATGCACGAGGCGTCCTTCAGGCAGTAGGTGTAGCCGGCGGACTCGGGAAAGCACCCCGCGCTGCCGCCGGGGTCGCAGCCGCCGCAGGTGTAGCCGTTGCAGCTCTGCCAGCAGCTGTTGCCCGCGCAGGTGGCGTAGCCGCAGGTGTCCAGGTACGGGTCCTGGCTGTCCGACGGCGGGAAGCAGCCGTTCGGGTACGAGTGGCCGTGCACCGTCCCGCCCCTGCTGTCGTCCTCCGCCACGGGGGCGAAGCTCTCCACCCGCAGCGCGTCGATCTCCAGCTTCAGCTTCCGCATGGGTTTCCTCCGGTTCCGGAGTGGGAGTGACGCCGGAGCGCGCCCGCGTTCTCCGGCCGGCTGTGGCACCTCAGGGAGTCGGGGTTGGGACACCGGGCTCGCCCGAGGGCGTCCCGCACCTTGCGCACGGACAGTCGTGGACGCGTAGGTTGGAGGGGGGCGGCAAGCCAGGGCCTCGTGTCCTATTGTCCTGAACGATGCGCGACGATACGGATCTCGCGAGCTTCTACGATAACCGATGGCAACCGAAGAGGGTAGCACCAGCGGCCCGGCGATCGTCGCCGTGGACCCGGTGGACGAGGGGATGCTCCGCCAGATGGCGGAGCTGCTGGTCACGGGCTTCGTGGACATGGCGCCCGAGGCGTGGCCGGACCTCGAGGCGGCCATGGAGGAGGTGCGCGAGGCGCTGGGGCCGGACCGCGCCCGCCCCCGCGCGGCGCTGGACGCGGACGGGCGCGTGGTCGGCTGGATCGGCGCGATCGTGGCGTACGACGGCAACGTGTGGGAGCTGCACCCGATCGTGGTGGACCCCGCGCACTGGAAGCGGGGGATCGGGCGCGCGCTGATCGCCGACCTGGAGGAGCGCGCCCGCGAGGCCGGCGCCCTCACCATGTACCTGGGCACCGACGACGTGACGGGGATGACCTCGCTGGCGGGCGTGGACCTCTACCCCGGCGTGCTCGACCACGCGCGGGCGATCCGCAGCGTGCGCGGCCACCCGTTCGAGTTCTACCGGCGCTGCGGCTACGAGGTCGTCGGCCTGCTCCCCGACGCGAACGGCTTCGGCAAGCCCGACATCTTCATGGCCAAGCGCCTGCAGGGCGGGCGCGATGGCTGACGCCGGCGCTCCCCGCCTCCGCCTCCGTGGAGCGACGGTCCTCGCCCTCGCGGTGGGGATCGTGCTCGTCTGGCTGGTGCTCTACCCCAACCTGTTCGTCGTCTTCGACAGCGTGCTGGACCGGGGGCGCCCGACGGGGGCGCACTGGGCGCGCTTCTTCGGCAGCCGCTCGGAGCTCACGGCGCTCTGGAACAGCGTGTGGATCTCGCTGGCGAGCGTCGTCCTCTCGGGGCTGGTGGGCGTCCCGCTCGCCTTCCTCTTCTCCCGCCGCGACTTCCCCGGGCGGCGCGTGCTCGGCGGGCTGGCGGCCATGCCGGTGCTGCTGCCGCCGCTGGTGGGCACCATCTCCTTCCTCTTCCTCTACGGCGAGAGCGGCTTCTTCACCCGCGGCGTGCAGGCGCTGCTGGGGCTGGAGCAGGCGCCGTGGCGGCTCACCGGCGCGTGGGCGGTGCTGCTGGTGCACGCGTACACCATGTACGTCTACTTCTACCTCTTCGTGGCCGCCGGGCTGGCGCGGCTGGACGACGCCTACGGCGAGGCGGCCGCGGCGCTCGGGGCGGGGCGGTGGACCACGCTCTTCCGCGTCACCCTGCCGATGCTGGCGCCGGCGATCGGCGGGGCGGCGCTGCTGGTGTTCATGACCTCGATGGCCAGCTTCAGCGCCCCCTACGTCTTCGGCGGCGGCTTCCGGGTGCTCACCACGCAGCTCTACTCCAGCAAGCTGAACAACGAGGGCGGCCTGGTGGCCGTCGAGGCGGTGGTGCTGGCGCTGGTCTCGCTCGTCTTCCTCCTCTTCCTGCAGCGCTACGAGGCGGCGCGCGAGTACACGGGCGCCTCCAAGGGCCTGGGCGCGCGGCCGCCGGAGAAGGTCGGGCGCGGGTGGGCGTGGACGCTCGCCGCGGTGGTCTTCACGGGCTTCCTGCTGCTGCCGCACGCCACCGTGCTGCTGGTGTCGCTGGTGCCCGAGGGGACGTGGACCACCGAGGCTTTCCCGCCCGTCTACTCCGCCGAGCCGTACCGCCGCCTCTTCTCCGAGGCCGAGCAGCTCCGCCCCGTGCTCAACTCGCTGCGGATGGCTACGCTGGCCACGCTGGCGAACGTGGTCTTCGCCTTCGCGGCGGGGTACCTGCTGGCGCGCACGCGCGTGCGGGGGCGGGGGGTGATCGGGGCGCTGGTGACGCTGCCGTGGGCGCTGCCGGGAACGGTGCTGGCCATCGCGCTGGCGACCACCTTCAGCGTGAACCGGCCGCTGGCGGGGCGCTTCGTGCTGGTGGGCACCTTCGCCATCCTGCCGCTGGCCTACTTCATCCGCAACGTGCCGCTGGTGACGCGCGCGGCGCTGGCCTCCTTCCGCCAGCTCGACCCCGCGCTGGAGGAGGCCGCGGCGTCGCTCGGCGCCTCGCGGGCCACGGCGCTCCGGCGCGTGGTGCTGCCGCTGGTGCTCCCCGGGCTCGCGGCGGGGGCGATGCTGGCGTTCGTGACGGCGCTGGGCGAGTTCGTGGCCTCCATCCTCCTCTACACGCACCGCACCCGCCCCATCTCCATCGAGATGCTCTCGCAGCTGCGCGCCTTCGACTTCGGCGGCGCGGCCGCGTACGGCGTGCTGCTGATCGCGCTGGTGGCGGTGGCGTTCGCCGCCGGCTACCAGCGCGTCATCGAGCGGTGAGGCCTACAAGTGTCAGCCTATAAGATGGAGAAAACCGGTCGCTATGAACTGGATTTCCAAAATCCTGCGCCGATCAGGAAACGCTTCACAGAGCCGGAGTACCAGTGAGCACGAGCCTGTCCTCGCGAATCATACCGGGAGCGTCGTGGCCGTGATTGGTGACAATCCCATCCGAAGGCCGGAGGACGATGCCCTCGGTAGAACTGTGGTCGCCCAATCATTCGCTCAACAAGTTCTCGCGCTTGATGCAAGAGAAGGTGTTGTAGTGGGAGTGCTCGGTAGTTGGGGTTCCGGAAAGACGTCCTTTATCAATTTGGCCCGTAACGAATTCGACCGTGTAGGTGTGCCCATACTCGACTTCAATCCATGGATGTTTAGCGGTGCTGAGCAACTAGTTGAGTCCTTCTTTACTGAGTTAGCTGCTCAACTGAAGCTCCGGCCGAGATTCGCCGAGATCGCAAAGAATATCGAAGAATACGGCGAGGCATTCTCCGGCTTAGCGTGGCTCCCCATCATTGGCCCGTGGATTGAGCGCGGTAAAGGTGCATCAAAACTCATCAGCGAGATCTTGCAAAGACGTAGAGAAGGCGTTGGCGGTCGTCGCGTAAGGCTTGAGCGTGCCCTGGCCGGCCTTGATCGTCCAATCGTCGTTGTGCTCGACGATATCGACCGACTGACTAGCTCTGAGATCAGGGACGTTTTCAAGCTCGTTCGGCTAACAGCAAGCTTTCCAAACATTATCTACATCGTCGCTTTTGACCGGACTCGCGTTGAAGATGCGCTCTCTGAACAGGGGGTTCCCGGTCGCGATTATCTGGAAAAGATTCTCCAAGTAGCCGTGGATATCCCTACGGTTCCATCGCAGGTCTTGCATCGCCAAACCTTCGATTCGATCAACAACGCTCTCTCGGGAATCGATAATCTAGGACCGTTTAACGAGCATGCCTGGCCCGATCTCTTCATGGAGATAGTACGTCCTTTAATCCGAAACATGCGCGATGTTCGTAGATACGCCGCAGCAATTCGCGGAACAGTCAAGGCGCTCGATGGGCAGATCGCACTCGCTGACGTATTGGCTTTAGAAGCGATTCGGACCTTTCTGCCCGACGTATATACCTTGGTTATTCGCCTGAAATCAGCATTGGAGGGCATAGAACGAAAGAACCCATGTCGCATCTTCTTGAGCCGCGGTAAGATGGGTGGTGTCGAAGCAACCATCCGTCCGCGAACCCTCGAAAGCACGACATGGGTGAA